>JAKAGC010000307.1 GCA_021817755.1 Acidobacteriota bacterium
ATTGGCAATCATGAGTTCTTACTTGCATGTGCGTGTTCTGCCGGGCCTGCGTTTGAAGGTGGAGGAATCGAAAATGGAATGCGTGCTGCAAATGGCGCCATCGAAAAAGTGGAGGTTGATGGGAAAACAGGTATGGCTACCTATCAAACCATAGGAAATAAAAAACCAGTCGGTATTTGCGGTTCCGGTATGATATCGTTACTGGCTCAACTTTTCCTTACAGGTTGGATGGATGCAGCAGGGAAATTGAACCGTGACAGGGTTTCTACTGCAATCGAAATCCAGGGAAGGCAGGCGCGGTATATTATTGTACCTAAAGAGGAGAGCGCAACCGGGAAACCCATTTTTATTAGCGAATCCGACATCGAGAATGTCATCCGTGCTAAAGCTGCTATATATTCCGCATGTGCGTTAATGCTCGAACAGGTGGGAATGGGGTTTGAAAATCTGACACATATCTACATTGCTGGTGGATTCGGACGGTTTTTGGATATTGAAAAAGCAATTATTCTGGGATTACTTCCCGATGTGCCCCGTGAAAAATTTCGGTATATCGGGAATGCATCGTTAATGGGAACTTATCTTACACTCGTTTCGAATGAATACAAGCAACGGCAATTAGAAATCGCTAAGCGGATGACTTATATGGAACTCAGTACTGACCCGGCGTACATGGACCAATATACCGGTGCGTTGTTTATTCCTCATACGGATATGGATCATTTTCCCACCTTTTTGAAAAAAGGTGAGGTATCAAATTCTTTATAGGATTTTATTTGTTGAAAATTCTATTCTTTCTTGTTATACTTTTAATGTAAAATATTTTTTAAAATTGGGTGAATAAAATGCTTAATTCTACATTTAATCGTGATGAAAATATGATAGTGAATAAACATAGGGGAATATATCCTTCATCTTTGTTTAAAACTCGTTCTCATGATTTAAATTTTGAAGATTTTAAAAACTTAGTAAGTTATTTTTCTCATTTAAAAAAAATGGGGAAATTGACTGGTGAAGAATTTTACGCTTATACTACCTTTCTATTCGGTGCGTTTGTAGAAAAAAAAATAACAGAAATGGTGAATGAATCGATATTGGAATCTTTCGAAAGAGTTTTTGAGGGAATTAAAAATGATTATGGAAGATAATGAAAAGAAAAGCGCTGAAGTAATAGAAACTGAAATTAAAATACCTAATAATGACATTGAAAATAAGGGAATTTCGGATGTAGGGAATTTAACCGAAGAACCGGAAATAGTAAGAAATATGCCTCATCAAGTGAAAGAGACATTTATGGCTTTGATGGGACCGAGTAAATCTTTTTTATCACCATTGGCTTCCAAAATAAATGAAAAGCATATCGATAAATTAATCGAATTAGATGAGAGTTCCCAGGAAAGAGAATTTAAAATTCTGCAACAATCAAAGAGATACCAATTATTCTATATTTTAATCGCAGTTTTTGTGTTTGCCTTTCTGACGCTTTTTCTTGTAGGGAAGGACACAGAACTCTTTAAAGAATTAGTAAAATTATTTATCATATTTGTCGGAGGAATGGGTGCAGGCTTTGGTATTAAATTTCGCCGGGGTAATAAATAATTTTATTTTTTAATGCTTTTCGCAGCTAAGTCTATATCCCAAATAATGTGTCTACTGAGAAATAAATCATATGTCCAGAGAATCGGGTTATGAAGCGGCTATAAATCTTTCCATCGAAAAGCTTCGAAATGTGGATTGGAACACCCGGTGTACCGCTCTTAACCTTCCACTTCCTAACAATACGGAAATCCGGTTCAATGCATTTGGAAAGGAAATGGAGCTCCATCTCGATGATTTTCAATTACTTCTTACTCAATCCTTGACGCCCGCTCATGTGAGCGAACGTATTCTTGTGCTGCATTATCTAATGTGTGATGCTCCTATTCAGCAAACCGGTGAACTCATCTCGTTTCGTCAACTGGATGGTGGTATGTTTTATTGGGAAGCGTTTTTATCACGCAGTGTTAGGCCACTGGTTCAGAGAATAGGGAATAATATCTCGTTATTGCAGGAGAATTTAAAGCGATTCGATTTTATTCCTGTTCCACGAGGGGATGTTGGGGCATGTATTCATGTATTTGGGAAGGTGTATGTAACATTGATTTACCTGGCAGGGGATGATGAATTTCCGCCTGAGGCTCAATTGCTTTTTGATTCCAGTATTAAAGATATATTCTCCACTGAAGATGTGGCGGTACTTGCGGGGCAGATGTGTTTCAGTTTGAAGTGAATTTTAAATTGTATTGTGGATAAAATTTAAAAATACTTTGTGTATCTGTTGCGAAAAAGTTTTGTTTCAGATACAATAATTACATGGAAAATGAAAAATACGGGTTGGTTATACGATGAGTGTGACGAGTGAATTATTATTGAAAAAGCTCGATTTTGAACGAGGATTTGTCCCCCTGGATGTTTCTAATATTGATCGATTGACTACTTTGCAGAGACGTTCCATCCATGAAGTCGGAGGATTCAATATCGACGGTATTTTCTTTTCGGGAAATTTTCCAACAATATATTTCAAATCCGTAACCGCCTTCGATAAAGAAGAAATTGAAGAAATAAATGCCATCCATCGAAAAGTCTGGAATCAAATGCGAGTCGCGTTCCTTTATGTCGAAAGTCCCCAGGAACTGCGTATATATAATTGCTTCAAGCAACCACTGGATTTAAAAGATAATCGCGCGGATGTCCACTCCTTGGAGCTTTATTCGTTCCGGAAAGGTGACGCTCAGAAATTGGAGGAGTTAATTGAAATTTTTGGTAGGGTTTCATTAGAGTCGGGGAAATTCTGGGAAAAAAAAGAATATGCGGGGAAATTGGATTCCCAGGATAGAGTCGATCGGACTCTGATAAAAAATTTAAAAAGTGCACGGATTGAACTTTATATAAAGAAGAAAGTAGATCTTAAAACAGTACATAATCTTCTGATCCGTTCTCTCTTCATCTTATATCTCGAAGATCGGGGTGCAACCACTCCCGATTTTTATAACGGATTTTTACCCGGAGCAGCCGGATATTTAGATATTCTTGATAATAAAGATGCTGTATACAAGTTATTTGCCGCACTTGAAGAATCGTTTAATGGGAATCTTTCTCCTATTACGGAAAATGAAGGGAAAACAATAGATGAGACTCATCTTAAGATTATAAAAGAATGTTTTTGGTGGAGTTTTCTTCAATGGCGTCCTTTTGATTTCAGTATTATTCCCATCGAATTGATCAGTCAGGTTTATGAGGAATTTTTAAAAACCGAAAATGGTGAAGAACAAACCTCTAAAGACGGTTCCTATTATACACCTCTTTCTCTTGTGGAATTCATCTTGAACGAGAAACTTCCCTGGGCAGATAAAGACAATAGTAATTATAAATTAAAAATTCTTGATCCGGCATGTGGTTCCGGGATTTTCCTGGTTGAAGCGTATCGTCGGTTGGTGGATAGGTGGAAATTTTGTCACCCGAATAAAGGAATCAGTTCGCAGGATTTAAAGGACATTTTATTGAACTCAATTTACGGTGTTGAAATTAATCCCGAAGCAATAAAGATTACTGCATTCAGCCTTTACCTATCGATGTTGAATAATCTTGAGCCAAAAGCTCTGTGGTATTCGATTAAATTTCCTTTCCTGGTTTTTGATCCTCGGGAGAACGATATGAATAAACACGGTAATAACCTGTTCTGTATAAGCAGTTTATCGAATGGAGGATTCTTAAACCATGAGTATGACCTGGTTGTTGGCAATCCCCCATTTAAAAGAGGAGGATTGGAGGAAGAGGCGAGAAATTACCTGGATGATCGCGGCTATGCCCGGGAATATGTACTGGCATTTCTGGACCGGGCTGTAAAGTTTTCTCCCCAGGGACAGATTGCGATGGTGGCTTCCAGTAAGATATTATTTAATAAGTCCAGGGGCTACAAAAATTTCAGGAAATTTTTGTTTCAAGATGCTTATGTGGAAACCATATACAATTTTTCTATTTTAAGAAAAGCGAAAAAAGAGTATGGCGGTCAATTGATTCCTTCGGCTGTTGGGCCTGTGTGTGTTATTTTTTACCGGGCGAAAAAACCTGCGACCGTGAGTGAACGAATCCTGTACTGTGCGCCCAAATCTCCCATAAAAAAGAATATGATTGAAGGAATAGTAATCGACAGTTCCGATTTAAAATATTTGCCGCGGGAGGAATGCGAGAAAAATGATTCGATTATTTGGAAAGTTGCGATGTGGGCCACATACAGGGATTATAGAATAATCGAAAAATTAAGCAGAGAAAAATCATTAAAAGAGTATTTCGATTTAAATGAAGATACATGGAAATATGGGACTGGGCTGCATAAACCCAATGATAATGGATGTTACGTAGATGAATATTCAGACTTTATTTTAATCCCTACGGAGCGTGTCGAGCGTTTCTTCACTTGCAATAATAATTTGACTCAGTTAGGGAAGAATGCCAATTACAGGCGCCACGATGGGGAAATTTTTTATCCCCCTATTGTAATTTTTAAAGAAGGGCAGAAAGATAAACGCTTCTGTGCGTCTTATATTTCGTATAAATGTGTCTATCTGAATGCTGTATATGGCATTTCATCAAAGGTTGAGTCGAAATTTTTAAAATCGTTGGTTGCGTACACCAATTCTTCATTGGCCACATATTTGTTATTTTTAACTGCATCTACATGGGGAATTGAAAGAGAAAGAGTAAAGTTAAATGAGATATTGTCATTACCTGGTTTGATTTTTTGCATGCCTGATTTTATGATCGACAAACTAGCGGAGAAAGTGGATAAAATTATCTCCTTAAAAAACAATAATCCGGTATTCCCGTCAGATACGTCTTCTATTGAGAAAGAAATCGATGAGATTATTTACGGAGCGATGGACTTGTCACAACGAGAACAACAATTAATAGAAGATTCATTGGCCTACGGTCTTGGACTGTTCCAGGATGGCGAAAAATCTGAGGCATATCATCTCCCAAATACCTCGGAACTTGAATGTTATGCTCAAACTCTTTGCGATGATATAAACGGATTTCTTGAGGATAGTGAAACAATTGTTAGTGCTGCGATTTATGAAATGCGCCACGATTCCCCTCTCAACATGGTGGCGCTACGGTTTTCCAATACAGGGATATTGGGGGGTATTGAAAGAATTTCTTCCGATGAAGAAATCAGGGAGCGGTTAAAGGAAATCGATTCATATACATACTCGCGATTCTCGCAAAGCATCTATTTTAGAAAGATTATCAAATATTATAATGATGATACGATTTTCATCATCAAACCCAATGAAAAACGGTTTTGGTCTAGGGCAATGGCAATGAATGATGCAGATGATATATTCATCGAGGCGTGCCAAACTTGAAAAATGATAGAGAATACCGGAATAAAAATAAATAAATGTTATTCGGATAATCTAAAAAAAGGCTTTGAAAAGCGATGCAGGATTGTTCTTATAGACGGATATGGATCAATGAAGGAAGCCGGGGAGTTCAATTTATCATGGGAAGAAGAAAAACTGACAGCAAACCTAGTCAAATATATGAAGCTCACCTCGGAATGCACGAGATGGAGGCTTGATATAACGCGTGAATATCCCATAGATACTCCTGGTATATCTGATGGGA
>JAKAGC010000308.1 GCA_021817755.1 Acidobacteriota bacterium
CTGGTTGTACAGGGCAGGTCGCGGACCAACGAAAACCATTTCACCTTTGAGGATGTTGATTAGGTTGGGCAATTCATCGAGGCTGAGTTTCCGGATAAAGGATCCGGATTTGAGGAGGTATTTCTTTGGGTCTCCTAGTAGGTGGGTGGCAACATTGGGAGTGTTTTTCTTCATGCTGCGGAATTTATAGATCATGAAGAAGCTGTGATTGACCCCAACCCGTTTCTGTTTGAAGAAAATCGGAAAACCGTCTTCAAGGATGATCAAGAGTGAAACAAACAAGAATAGGGGGGAAAGAAGGATGAGAATGAGAAGGGCGATGATTCTAGTTAACATGGGGGGGAATCAGATATTTTCTCTGAAGCTGTTAAGGGTTTTTTTCATTCCGTCGATGGCGTTTATAGGCATCTCTTCAATACCGAGCGCATTCTTCAACTTTTGGTTCGAGACCAGATAGGATTCTGTGAGCTTCTTCAATCGTTCGGTGTTCAGGGGCAAGTGGAGGAGATCGCCGGCTTTCGCGAATTTTCGAATCAGTTTCTGATTGAGATTCCAAATGTGTGCTTTCTTGCCGAGGGACTCTGCCATTAATGTGACCAGTTGATTGGTTGATAGGAATTGATCATCGGCTACCTGAAATATACCTGAAGGAATGTTTTTTTCGATCAGTTGTTGAATGATAAAGTTTACATTATCGATTGAACAAAAAGAGCGATGGTTTTCGAAATTTCCTAAGGGCCAGGGGATATTTTTTTGCACCAAACTGAAGAGAAGATTAAGGTTTCCTTTATTCCCGGGTCCATGGATCATGCAAGGGCGGAGTATGTAAACCTTCTTCGGGTTTAGGGTTGCAGGTTTCAGGTTACAGGTTTCAGGTTTCAGGTAATCGTTTGGTTGGAGGGTTATGGTTGGCGAATGGTGGTCATTGTCATTTAACCGAGAAAGGATGTATTGTTCTGCGGCTAATTTGGATTGGCCATATAGGGTTTGGGGTTTGGGAATTTCCTTCTCGGACAGGATATCTCCCGCAACGGTATCTGCAATAGCTTTTACGGAGCTGAAGAAGATGAACTTTTCTGCATCGGATTGTAAAAAAAAGTCAAATATTTTTATGGTTAGACCTATGTTGATGTCAAAATAGGATTGGGATCCGGTGGTATTTCTGGTGTCGTGGGCTTTACCGGCGAGATGGATAATGGCTTCCACCCGGGGGACACTGTCCATTTCTTCCCAATTGAAGGTCGTTGTAACACCGGCGGCTTCTGGGTACACGATATCCAGCCCATAGAGTTCATGGTCTTTATATAGGGTCCTGACGAGGTTCCCTCCTACAAATCCGTGGATGCCGGTGATCAATATCCTCATCTGAGGTTTTCTTTCCGAATGTTAGATCTTTATTAGGGAGGCGGTCTCTTCAATATGCTTCTTGGAAGAGGCACCGAAAACGACCGACTGTATATTCTGGCTGTTGATGAATTCATAGGCCTCTTTTGCCGGGATGGCACCCGATGCCAGTGTGGACATGGCCATCAACTGGTATTTTGTGGGATCGTTCTTTTTCGCTGCCTCTAGGTAGGCATCGATGTCGGGTGACATAAGATACCCTATTTTATTGAACGAGGAGCAGATCACTACCCCTTCGATACCCCATTCTTCCAGTTTTGCCTTCAGAATTGGCATGTTCTGTGTAATCAAACCCGGAGTGGCATGGTGCTTTTTTCGTATATAATTGCAGTACTCTTCAAAGATGATCCGCACGTTATAACCTAGCATCAGATCGGTGATGATATTTTGTAGAAAAACCACTTTAATGTTTAGTCCCTTGAACATTTTGACTTCCACATCAATAAGCATCTGCATCAGTTTAACGGCATCCTTACCTATGAGGCCGATCCCTCCCTTGGTAACCATCCCAATTGCGTCAATTGGAGTATTGTTTTTAAACAGAATTTCGTTTATGGTGGCCATGATTCCCTTTTCACTGATCAGGTTAGCGTATTTATGTGGGTATGGAATAGAAGGGTACCAATTAAGTTCAGGATATTTCGACTTATTATCCTTAAAGTGCTTGCAGATATCTTTGGCTCTTTCATTACTGTTAAGCATGATCGCCTTAATTCCTGAATCGATTGCTGTTTTGTAAACGGCATAAATGGCAGAAATATCGAAGAATTTTTCTGCAAGTTGCTGAGCCTTTTCCTGCGACATATGGTTGATGCCGAAGAAGTGGTTGTCCCCGAATATGATTTTATCAACAGGTTGCATCATGATAGTTTTCCATTTAATTCAAAATCAGAAAAAATTTCGTCAATTACTTCTAGCGTCTGCGTTGCATCATGAAAGGTACAAACATTTTTTAATGTTCTATTGTGGATACAGTCTATAAAGTGGTATAATTGAGATGTAAATTCGTTTCCCCTGACATAAAATGGAACAGCTTTGAAAAGATCTGTAATGTACAATGTATTCCATCCCTCATGGAAATTGTTTACCAGATCTCTTTTTTTCAGGAAGATTTTGATCCCGTGCTGATCTGCTAGAATTTTACCTTTTGTGCCAAGTAGTTCAATTTTATTGGTCGGTTTACGGTAACTCTCATCACTCCAGTTCACGTTAAGTGTTCCTGAGATGCCATTTTTATAGAGAAAAGTTGCATTGACTGCGTCTTCAACATGTTTTGAATATATCGAACTCAAACTTGAACCAGTCACTTTATCAGGTTTGCCAATTAGAAAATTAACAAGGTCAATAGCGTGAGATGCAACTTCATAAAGAGCTCCACCTCCGTTTTCACGTGAATCGCGCCAGGTTTTTCCTTCTTCAGATTTTGTGATAGTCCGGCTGTACATCTCAGATTTAAACCTTATAATATCACCGATTACCTCCGAATCAAGGTACTGTTTTACCTTTCTAAATACATCATTAAAACGGTTAACATACCCAACCTGATTAACTAGGTTCTGCTTGTTGAAAAGTTGCGTTAGCTCTGCTGCTTTTTTACAATCGGTTGTAAATGGTTTTTCCGAAAATACGTGAACGCCATTTTTAGCAGCCCGGCAAGAAATGGGGTAGTGTAGTGTAGGTGGAGTACATATTAGAACTGCATCAAGCTGTTCCTTCTCGAACATATTAAGATAGTCAAGATAAGAATTAACGCAAGTGAGATATTTTTTTATAAATCCTGATATAAAGGAGGAGGTCTCGACAACTGCTTTGATCTCAACCCCTGGATGACTATTAATGATGGAATAATGTGTCATACCCATCCGGCCAATACCAATAATGCCAATTTTTGCTTTCTTCATGTTCATAGTAATATTATTCATAATACTTTCTGCCAAGCAATCTCCATAATGGGATTTTCAAAAGATAATAAATAAATGGGATGTTATCCTTAGTATATCCCCAAAGGAATGGGATTAGTTTTTGATTTTTTTTACCCCAGTAAAGACCCATCAATCCAAGTTTTCTAATTAGCGCAGGAGCAAGCTTATATTCACCTAGAAAAAATCGAAAAGCTGCTCCGACCCCAATGCAAATTTTCCCATCAAGATAGGGAAGAAGCCTTACTGCTAAATAATCTTGTTTTGGCGCACGCATAGCTATCCACACTATATCTGCCTCACTATCTCTGATCATTTTACCCATTCCTTCATAATCATAACCATCCAAGTTGCAAAAGGGTGGTGAATACATACCAGAAATCAATGAACCATATTCTTTTTTAGATTTTTCATATATCTTATTAAGGGTTTGATTCGTATCTCCAAGTAAGTAATGTTTTAATCCATTCTGAGGTTTTGAAAGCATATCCTGAAACATAAGAGGTCCCATTGTTCTTTTAACCTGTTTCAAACCCCAAAGAGCAGCAGCCCAAAGCACTGGTTGTCCGTCGGGAATATTCATGAATGAATTTGCCATTATTTCCCGATAACTCTCATACTTGTTTGCTAAATCTATCGTTCTCGGATCGGATACACAGATATAACAAGACTTCTTTTCTTTCGATGCTTGCTCAATTGACCTGATAAGATGATCTGGGTCAGTAATTGAAATGAAAGTCACACCTATTCTGAATCTATCTTTTCTTTCTTGCATAAATAGAGTCTGCTGATTATGGTCAGCATTGTTCTAGTTCGATATTTTTCCAGAAAACCCCAGAAAAAAATTCCTCCGGAAGAATTCCACCAGACATTTTGCTGAAAAAGTTATCGCCGATAAAATCTGTTAATATGTTCTCTATCCGGTCAATTTGACAAGTGAGAGAACAAGGATGATACCATATTCTTTGCAGTTTTTACCTCGTAATAATAGCTAAAATCATTGAATGGCAAGTCATTAAGACTGCCATTATAAAAACTTACCGGACTATTGATTTATAGTGATATTAAAAAATTTTTGCATCTATTTTATTGGCTGTTTTTCATTAATGTAAAATCAATCCTTATACTTTTTGGAGCACAATAAAGGCATGATCTTTTAAACTTGTTGGTGCAAAACGAGATGGATCCCCTTTTCCTAACGATAACATTACCCTGTTAAAACAAGGGATTAAAGAAAGTTTACTGATAAAATAAAGGAGAATTTTTTTACTTAATGGGATATTCCGTAGATTTTTATTCTTAACGCGATTATATTCTATTTGCTTAAACTCAAATCTTTTACATAAATATTCTATTGATTTGTAATTCCAAAATATTTGATGTTCAAACAAATTTGCATAATACCAACTTCGTATATTTCCCTCGAAACATGTATAGTCCCCTGTTTCTATAATAAGCTTACCATTTTTGAGCAATAGAGAGGAAATATTTACTATGGCGTTTTTTGGATTAAAGAAATGCTCAAAAATATCAAATGCAGTTACAATATCATAGCCATCCCCAGACCATATCAATTTCTCTTCAATATTTCCAATAATGTACTCTCCATTGACAATTCTTACACATGTGGGGAAAGAAACGATATCCAATGCTGAAAGATAACTTGAATAAGATTTTAATTGAGCAAGAAGATCCCCATTAGCTGCACCAATATCAATGATTCTAGTGGCATCAGACTTAAAATATGGTTTAATTAATTCGATTGCAGGATGTACACCTTTTTTCGGACGCCAGACTTTCTTTGCTTCCAACGACATAACTTTCCTAAAATCCACTTGATTTGGAATAGAGCTTTTAAACAACAATGAACAATTGCTGCATTCAATTAAGAAGACTCCACTCACAGGAAGTGGAATATCAAGTTCTCCAAAAAAATAGGATGGTCTAGATAACTTTGCTTTTACTTTACCACGACTACCACATAATGGACATTCCTTGACAACATTATATTTTATTAGTATTTTTTTCATATTTTTAAGTAAGTCAATGCATTAGGGATAAATTTATACTCATTAAACTTCAGTCCCGACCTCACGGACTTTCACGGCGAAAAAAGCTTTACATTCATTATTTTGATACGAATCAACTTCGGCCGAACATAACCTATTTATGGTTTGTTACATGATCAAGGACAATCACATTTTAAAATTTGAAAGGTATACTATACTAATGCTGATTAAGAATGCGAACTGATTAACATTTCAATGTTCAAAAAAAGTATTGTCATCGCAGCGTTTCTCCAATTTTTGAATTTTCCTTTGCAATGAATGTCAGACTTCTTAT
>JAKAGC010000309.1 GCA_021817755.1 Acidobacteriota bacterium
AATCGCGATTTCCCCGTAATTACTGGAGTCATTGAAAGTCGAAAAGGAAAAGTTAATTTTTCCAGTAAAAAATTTGATTTAATACGTGCACGGCTTGTGTATAATAACCAATTCAGGAATAATCCCATGATTAACGTCGAATCGGAAGCTTACATAAAGAATTATAGGATCAAGTTTACCATAAGCGGGTTATCTACACGGCTGAAACCGGAATTACAATCCTCTCCGGCATTACCTCCGCGAGATATTCTTTCTTTAATCGCAGTCGGAGAATTATTTAGAAAACCTACTTCAGCCGAATTAAGTTCCCAAATCGGTACAGGCACTACCAATCTTATTTCTTCTGAAATTCTGGAACAAATCACTCGGCGTACAAAGAAAATTTTTGGAAATTATCTCTTGAGATTTGAACCCAATATCAGTAATATTACAGGCGCATCGGTGGATACCTCCCGTCTCATTGTCGGAAAAGAAATTACAAAGGATTTCCTGGTGGTTTATTCCACAGATTTTTCCACCCAACGCCAGCAGGTTATTTACCTTCAATATCAGCTATCCCCTTCCATTTCGTTGATAGGAATGAGAAATGAAGATGGACACGTCAGTTTTGATCTCAGATACAGGAAGAGGCATTAATATGAAGCATCAGCGGCGTTTGCTAATATTTTCTATATTAATTTTTATATTTATATCCGCAGGTTTTTTCGTTGCATCTGCTGAACCCAATTTCAACGGTTATACCATTGGAAATATTTTTTTCAAATTCGAGAATAAGATTGAAAGTATTTCTACCAGTAAATATAGATTGTTGCTCAGATTTAAAGAGGGCGATCAATATGATTATAAAAATATCCGAAATAGTATGGAGAATTTAATCAAAGCCGGAACGATTGATAATATCGAAATCAGAGTAAAAGCCCGGCCTAATCGTGAATTGGATATTTTCTTTTTAATTACTGAAAAAAGTATTATTCAATCGATTAGAACCAAGGAATTAAAAAAAATAGAAGATCAGGTAATGGTTTCACCCCTTCCGGATTTTAAGAAAAGCGAATTAATGGGGGCAATTTATTCGCTAAGAGAAAACACATTTTTTGAAGAGAGCAATCTCCGGGAAGCCATCAAAGAATTAAAAACCTTTCTCAATGGTAAAGGGTTTTTTAATCCTGTTATCGAACCTGAGATAAAGAAGAGTTCCAATCATAAATACGTCAATATCCGGTTGAATATATTCCCTGGAATTCGTACGAAGGTTAGGCATTCCGAATATATATTTTCCGGGAAAAATCAAACGCTTCTTCCCATACTAAAAAAAATACTTGATTCTCCTGTATATGCCCCTGTTAAATATGAGGAGAATATCGGGAAAGCATATAAAGCCCTCAAAAAGCTGGATTATTATATTCCCGAAATCATCGTGAAAGAGAATTTCTTCGATGAAAGAAAGACTCAAGTGGATTTAACCGTCAATATTGATCTCGGTCCCAGGTATATATTCAAATACGAAGGAATCAAAAACAAAACCGTATTAATTGATCAAATCTGGCAGAAAAAAGTATTTGAAAAGTGGGCGGAAAAAGAAAGTGAATCCCGTATTTTACTCGACTTAAAAAATAACGGTTATCTTGATGCATCGGTTTCTTCTTCAATTTTAGATAACAAGGAAGAAGAAACACGGACAATCTTGTTTAAAGTCGATAAAAAGAAGAAATACAAACTCGGAAAGATTTTTATCAGCGGAAATCAAGCCATGCAAGAATCCCGTCTGTTTTCCTTAATTCATACCGATGACTCTTTTTATCATAAGTATTTTCATCTTCGGTTGAAATCCATCCTGGTAGACCGGGAAATACTCCGATTGTTTTATTATTTTAATGGATTTCCCACCGCTTCTATATCCACTGAGCCTCGTTTTGTTAATGGACGGGCGGATATATTTTTTAATATCAAAGAAGGGAAAAAATACACCGTTGATATGATTTTATTTGAAGGAAATCATTTTTTTGTTCGCGATAAACTTCTTTCTTTTATGCAAACTCGTGAAAAGAAAGTCTTTGTTCAGCAGCGCTTTGATGAAGATATTGAAAAACTTCGCATCAATTATATCGCTAGCGGATTTGATAATGTTGAAATCAACGCCGAAGTGACTCCGGATACTGAAAAAACAATCCTTGTACGTATTAAAGAAGGAAAATCTTTTTTAATGGGAGATTTAATTACTATCGGAGGCTCTTCTCAGCAAAGAAAATTAATAGAAAGGCTTTTCCCTTTGAAAAAAGGAGAACCTTTTAATTCGATTAAAGTTGATGAATTCCGTAGTGAAATTGAAAATAGCTCACTTTTTAATGAGTTTCATATCGTTAAAATCAATAGAGATCCGGATATATATGATTTGTTGATTCGAATTAGTGCCGATTACAGTAAATATTATGGCTTTGGAATCGGTTGGGAAGGGCGAAAAAATATTCGTGGTACTCTCGAATATCAGGGAAGAAATGTTTTTGGGTCTTATTCCACTTTATCCGGCTTAGTTCAGCTCGGGCCAAAAGAACAAAGTGGAGTCATTTCATATGATACACCCTATTTCTTTAAAACACGTATTAATTCATCCTTGAAATTATGGGCAGATTATGAAATATATCCCAGTTATAAATTCAACCGGTTCGGTATCGGTGAATCACTCATAAAAAAACTGAATCCGAATTCTTATATTATGGGTGCATTGAGCTGGTACAGAACCGAATTAACCGAATTGGAAATCACTCCTTATGCCATCGATCAACTCCATGTACCTTTTGATACCACCGCGTTGGACTTTACGTATGTTAATGAGCGTCGGGATGATCCATTCAATCCCACTCAGGGTACGTTTTTCTCTACCGATGTAAAGATCGGCCTTCCTATTTTTGAAAAGAAATACTCTTTTGTGAAAGCCACCTGGAGTTATCAACGGAATTTTCCAATTTTTAATGGTGGTGTGCTCACAACCTCCATGCGAACCGGTATTGCTTCCGGTGATCTCTCTATAACCGAACGTTTCTTCGCCGGAGGGTATAATTCCTTTCGTGCGTCGCGCAAAGACCGTTTAGGTCCCATCGATCCGAACACCGATAGTCCCATGGGGGGGAATGCACTGCTTCTATTTAACTTTGAAGCCACATTTCCCATTTCGATAATACCCATTAGTGGATTTTATTATACTACCTTTATCGATATCGGAAACGTTTATCAAAAAGCAGACGATTTCGATTTAACCAATATGAAAAAAGGTATCGGGCTAAGTTTGAAATATAAAACCCGTATGGGTCCACTTCGTTTTGACGTAGCCTGGGATATGAAAACATGGAAACCCGAGTTTCAAATAGGTATTGGAAATGTATTTTAAAAAACTATTTTTCTTTTTTATTTTGCTTCCTGTTCTCGTAACGGCGAAAACCACATCCGTAATTGAAACGGATACCATTATGCTGGACAAATTAGCCGCTACCGTCAATGAAGAAATCATCACTTATAGTGATATCGAAAAAGCCATTCGAATTTTTTCAATTCCTCAAGCTGAGAATCAATCCGACAACGATTTTTATAAACAGGTATTGGAAGATTTGATCGATTACAAAGTAGTCGCTATCGAATATAAGAATGATATGGTTCTGGAAGACGAAGATTATGATCTCATTCAATCGTCAGTCATTGAAAAAAACGGTTCTCTCGAACGCTTAAATGCATTACTACGTACTTATGGAATGGAATGGACTGATTTTAAATCGTTCATCCGCGAAAAAGTAGCGTACGAAAAAGTTCTGGATAAATTAGTAAAAATTAAAGTATCCATTCCGTTTAGCGATATTGAAAATTATTATAATACGCAGTATCTACCTTCACAAGAGAATCTCGGATTGCAACCCAAATCCCTGATCGAAATGTCCCCGGAAATCGAAACATATCTCCGTAAGGAACAAACTCAACAAGAATTGACTGGGTGGTTGAAACAGCTTCGCTCATCTTATAAAATAGAAAACAAATTAGGAAATGAAAATTAAAAGTATCAGGAGTAACCAATGACTCTTTTTGAAAATAAGAAATTACATTTTTCTGATTCAAAAAAAACCATAAAGGATTACAAGTCCGGCGAGAAAATAGATGTTTATTTAAAGATTCAGGGGATCACAAAAAAAACAAAGAAAGACGGGAGCCCTTATCTTACCCTTGAATTAATGGATAAATCCGGAAAGGTTTCCGCTAAGATATGGGAAAATGCCGATCATTATTTTAAAAACCTCCAGGAAGGAGGGATTTATAAAGTTAGTGGATTTGTCGGTGAGTATATGAACCAAAAAGATATCCGAATAGATGTTATTCGAGCTCTCGGGCCCCGGGACACTGATTTTGATGAAACCGATTTTGTCGAGAAACCTGCTTTTGATACACGTGAAACCTTTGATGAAATGATTGATTTCATGAAATCCCATCTTTCTAATCCTTTTTTATTGCAATTGGCCGATTTATTTGCAACAGAACACGGAGATAAATTCAAGAACCACTATGGAGCTCAAAAAATCCATCATTCGTACATTGGCGGATTGCTCGAACATACCTATTCCATAATGAAACTTGCCGTATTATGCTCCGAGCATTATAAACTCGATAAGGAACTCGTACTCACAGGGGTACTATTTCATGATATTGGGAAAGTATATGAATTTAATGTTAATCCTGCGGTAGAAGTTACGATCGAAGGCGGATTACTCGGTCATCTGATTATCGGAAATACCAAATTTCTTGAGTTGAAGAGTCGTATAAATGGTTTTCCTGAGGATTTAAGCTGTAAAATACAGCATCTTATTATTTCCCATCATGGAGAAAAGGAATTCGGTTCACCCGAAGTCCCCAAAATACCCGAAGCATTTCTTTTACACATTCTTGACTTGCTCGATTCCAAGTTGAAAATAGTCGAAGAAGCCCTGAATAATTCTGAAGTCAAAGGGTTATTTTCCGATTATGTTCAGGTTCTCGGAAGACGATTGTACGTCCCTCCGAAAGGTTGATAGAAGGAAAATATGGAACCCAGCCAATTTCCATCTTGTCCTCATTGCGGGTCAAACGATGTTATTCCCTTTGAAGAAGATACCGGTAAAACCTGGAATGTATCGTTGACAGTCGTTATAATTTCCGCTCTTGTTTTACTTGGAGGATATTTTTTATTTATATTATCATCTTACCTCTATTTTCCCGTATTTATTCTATTCTTAATAATCATCGCAGCCAGATGGGTAGGGAACACCAATAGGGAGAGACAGCAAAAACGTTCGAAACCCAGGGATTACATGTGTCTCGAATGCAGTCAATTCTTTCGCGAGTAATCATCCATATCATTTAAGATTCACCTCTTGTCCTATAAAATAAGAAATCCAGTAAAATAAAGGTAGAAATTTTCGAAAAAGCTGGTACAATATATACTTAAAATATTCGAATTCCGAAAATGAAGTAAAATGAGGAGGAACTCAAAATGCGGATGAGTAAGATGTTCGGGCAGACCCTACGTGCTGCACCTTCCGATGCCAAAACCACAGGGCATCAATTCCTGGAACGGGCAGGTTTTATCCGGCAACTAGCTGCCGGTATTTATTCCTACCTCCCTTTGGCCAAACGAAGTATTACCA
>JAKAGC010000310.1 GCA_021817755.1 Acidobacteriota bacterium
CCTGCCTTGGGCAGCCTCTTCCAACCAATACGATATGGGCCCCTGATTCTTCTATCTTTTTGATATCCGCCTGGTCTTCCTCTGGGGTAGCATCTCGAAACCGGTCAACATGAATTCCGGCAATAATTACACCTGGATAATTGGTTTCAATGTATTTGGAAAAGGCCGATAATGTTTGTTGGGTACTGCCGTAAAGATAAATACGTAATCCTTGTTTGGCAGCTTCTTTAAGAACATGAAGGGTTAATGTAGGACCATAAACCCTGTCCTTTAATGTGGTATGGTGAAAACTATTAAGCGCCCACCGCACAGGCTGGCCATCGGGGACAACGAGATCGATCTTTCTCACTTTGTCTCCCAGGGATTTATCCCTCACCGAAGTAATAAGACCGTGCACGGCAAGAGCAGAAACGCCGAAGCTCTTCCGTTGAGAGGCATGATCTATAATTACTTGAGTGGCAGATATATAATCCGCAATCGCATAAGGAATACCGAATAAAAATCGCTTTTCAAGCAGCATTAAACAGATATATTTTACGTAGTCTATTTCAAATCAAACTATTATATATTGTTTCGACGTGTTCTGCAATCCTATTCCATGTATATTTTTCTTCCACTTTTTTCTTTCCTGCGGCTCCAATTTGTGCGGCAAGAGAATCATCTTCCAGCAACATCACTATCTTTTGGGCGATTTGGATAGGGTTTTGTTCTGCCAGGAATCCATCCACTCCATTGGAAATAACTTCAGAAACAGCAGGGATGGGACATCCGATGACAGGTTTCCCGAAACACCAGGCTTCGGCATAAACACCTCCGAAACTCTCCTGGGTGGAGGGAACACAGAGTAAAGAACAGGCAGCCAGGGCATCGGTTTTTTCTTGCAAACTCACATTACCCAGTCGAAGAATTCTCGGGTCGGGATTTTGCATAAATATCGATTCCGATTGTCCAACGGCAGGGCCAATAAATACAAAATGAGTACGTGGAAATTTTTCCCAAACGATTGGTGCGGCTTTCAATAATTCATTATATCCTTTATACGGATAATGCTGCCCAAGAAAGAGTACCATTGGCCCATCGATATGATGGCGGGCTAAAAAATCCTCGGGGAACGCTTCTTTTTCGATTACAGGTCCGTGCCCGATAACATGAACGCGATCAGGTGATGCTCCCAAAGAAATAAGAATCTCTTTTTCAGCATTAGTTAAGGCGAACAATGCATTGGCTGCTTTGTATAAATTGTTAAATGTGCGGTACTTTCGCCCTCCCCACCGGGGATGATGTACTGGCGTTAAGACAAAAGGAATATCATGTTTTTTTGCCGACATATACGATGCAACGCTGATGCCTTCCCTACCCAACCGGACATTGTGAATAAGATCAGCCGTTTCTGCGTAAGGTTCAATATATTTCCGGATGATGGAAGCGATGGGTCGAACAGGTGCAAAACCAGCCATCATCAACAGGTAATAGGAAGCCGCAAAAGGAAACATACACACTTTTTCGCAAATACAATACCCCATTGAATGAACGGCTATTTCATCGATGGTATAGTCTCTGGATAAGGAAGGAGCATTAATGGTGGTGCCAAGGAGCCAATCGGTTCGGTTGTTATCCCAGTGGGTAACAACATTAATCCGGTGTTTTGGGCTTAAATGACAGGCCAGACGGTGTTGATGAATCTGCGCTCCACCTGTTGAGGGCGGATATGTGGTTAAAGTATAAAGTAGTTTCATTTTTGTTTTATTTTCGTCTTCGACGACCAGGGCTTTTTTGAAAAATCGCCCCTGGACCCTAAAAAACGTTTGTTAATGGTTGTTCTATTTTAACTGTTGATTTATCTATGTGCACTGTGGCCAGAATTGCTGCAAGAAGTATCCATAAGAATATACTGGTAGGTGGAGACTCAAGTATATCAAAAAAGAACGCCATTCCATGCCAGTACAATAAACCGGCAAGTGAAGCGATGAGAAACCTCCGGTTGTATTCGGATTTAAGCTTTTTTACATGTTTTAATCCGAAAAAGAAAATCCTGCCGTTAATATAAAGGAATAACAGGAGGCCTATGATTCCCATTTTATATGTAACGGCTAGTAAATGATTATGGGGAGGTAATATCCCGGTGTTTATTCCGATGGATTTGAGATAAGAAAGACGTTTTTTCCATACAAGGTAATCGATCTGGATGCCATATCCCCAACCGAAAACCGGTTCTTTGCGAATTTCTTTGATGGTTTGGCCCCAGATATCAAGCCTCCAACGGATATTCGCAGCAGGCATGGTGTTTTTCTGGTATTTGACCATCGATGTTAGTCTTTCTCCAATGTTTTCCAGCTTGTCTTTACGGATACTCAAACCGAAATAATCAATAGTGATAATTGAAATGACCATTAATGGAAAAACGAGATAAAAGAGCCTGAACTCTTTTTTTAATAAAATCCCGAGAAAAATAAAAATGATAAGTAAACCAGCCCATGATGCTCTGACCTCTGCCATAATGATAAAAAGTAATGCCAAATAGATAACCAAAGCAAGTAGTGGACGGATTCTCTTTTTAACAAACGTAAAAAAACTCAACCCAAAAATAAAAATCAATCCCCCATACAACCCGATATTATTCATCTTAAGTTCGATGGTAACCTGCTTAAAAACTTTCTCATGGGGAATACGAACAAAATAAAGGATAATAATCATGGATAGAAAAACTCCAACTGCTGGTAAAAGATATCGGAGGATGAATTGGAATTTAGGGGGATCACTCAAAAGGCTTAATGTTATAAAAAAGATTACCATATAAAGACAAAACACAATATCCCTCGATGCGGCCATCCCATTACCCAAAAAACCGATTGCCATGTATAACCCCCCGAGGAAAAAATAAACCAGCATGGGTATGGAAAGCCCACGGGGTAGTGGTGATCGCCACTCCACAAGACGTTGCTTCCATTTTAAAGCAAGCATGACTAAAGACAATCCGATGGCAATTTCAGTTACAAATAGAGAAATTCCTTTAATGGATACATGCATCCAGGAAAAATCCCTGCCAAAAGAAAGAGCGCCAATGACAAGAAGAAGAAATGGGATAAGTGGCGCATCATATTTCTTCCCGAACCAGAGCAGGCTGCAAGTATAAACAGTAATTGTCACGATTATCTTAAAAAGATCATCGGAATAGGATAAAAAAATGGAACTTAACAACATTATTCCTATAAAAACAATGGGAATAATACGTAATGCAAAATGTTTTGAATTGAGTTTTTCTTTTAAATTCATTTTAGATTCCATAAAAAATTTGTTAATATTCATTTTGGCTTTTCAGAAGGAGAAACCATATTAGATTCCGAAACTACAGATGAATTCGCCAGGAGATATTCATTGCATCCTGGGATAGAAATGCGTATCCAGTGGGTATGAGTCATATTTTCAAACTCCTGGGCCGGCTCGTTCCCTGTAACGAACAATTCACCGAATTGGGGATGGGATAATAAATTGGCATCAACATAGATCATATTGATTTTATTTCCCATAAGAAATTGCTGGGGTGAAACATTTTTCTCCGGCTGAACCACCTCAAATGAATGACTGGATTGATCTTCGATATACATTTGCAAATAAGGGTAACTGAATTTTAAACGCAGCATCATTGTGAGCATCCGAACATCGGATTTAATAGGCAAGTGTTTTAAGAACTGTACACGGTCCATATAGGTACAAGGGACTTTACTTTCCAGGGGGAGGAGATGTCCCCCGCCCGGACGCCAGGGTATCCAGAAAAGAAGGCTGAGAATTAGAATTACTTTTAAGGCAGTATCCACAACAGGGATTTTTTTATCGAGAAAAGAAGGGAGATTCTTGGCAAATACAGGGAATAGAATTCCCAAAAACGAAATCATATAATGTGTCCGTGGATATATGACAAATAAACCCACCAGAACCGGAATAAGAAGAATAAATATGACAAAATAAAAAAATCGATCCATTTCACTAAAAAATGGTGCCTGTGACGAATTTTTCTTACGCATATGACGGAGAAGAGCAATTAGAAAAGCAATTATAGGAACAAGAAAAAATAGAATAATAAAAACCCGTAATACCTGTTTGGGGGTTGGACCATAGTTCTGGCTGAAAAAAGGGAAGAGTTGGTAATAAAACGGTTTGGGAAACTCTTTAATATTCATGGATATATGATTAAAAACAGCTTTCGGGTTATTTTTCAACGCAATAAAGAAGGATTTATCCGTATGGAATTTTTCTTTCAGCAGTTCTCGCCAGTCATTCCAGTAATCGGCGTGTTTGTTGCCTTCTATTTTTTGCATATTGGCGCCGAAATGTTGCCCGAAAGCAAACATACTCCGTCCACCCACTGCTGGATTTTTTACAAAGAATACAAACACAAGAAACCCCAGTGTAATAATAAAGGCGATCACGCATTTTTTCCACCCCGTAGGTTCCTTGAATATTTTCCTGACAAAATAGAAAATGGAAAGAATAGAAAATAAAACAAGAGATAAAGCATATTCAGGCCGGGTATAAACCAGAAGGAATATTCCGGTGAGCGCCGCATAATAACGGCTCATAGAAGATTTTAAAGAGAGAATAAGAATAAATATTAGTAAAATTATAGCAGTACTAAACCGGGTAACAAAGGGCCATGTAACCACATTCAAAATGGAAACCTGGAAAAAAATCGAAAGAAAAGCACTGGTGAATGGGGATTTTTGTAGTTTCCGAAGAATAATGTAAAGGAGAAGAGGATTAATACTGATTAAAATAGCATAATTCAAACAGTAAGCAATAACCATATTGGGGGTTAAGGCGATCAAGAGCCTGAGCCATAAAAAATAAATTCCCCCATCTCTAAATAACAATGAAAAATGAAAATGTGAAGCAGTTGCCATATAATAAGACTCGTCTGCAAACATAAAATCGACGATATGGGTGAGATTGGCAGTCAGCTTCAAGGACACCCCAAGTATTATAAGGAAGAAAAAGATATCCTGCCACAGCCGAATGGTCTGTTTTCCATTTGGATTGAGTTGATTTGTTTTAGGGGGAATTGTATTTTGGGTCATTATTCGAACCTCCAACGGAAGGATGCCCGGTTTACGGAAAATTTGTTTCGGATGAATTCTTCGGATTTTATATTTTGTGTATTCGGGACATAAACCGAATAAATAAGTGGCATTTTTTGAAAATAGGCACCGCAGATAAATTTTTCAATCCAGCGGATCCCATTGAATAACAACCGGGTTTTTCTTAAAAGGAAAGGTGCTTGTGTAAGTAATTGCTGTTGCTCCGATATAGCACGTTGATCGATACTAAGGTTTTGTCCCGTCATTGTAAAAGCAGACAAATAGCGTTTGAGATGTTGAGCGTGGTAACCTTTACGCAGGACACGGACCACAAAATCCGCATCACCTACCGCGCGATACCCCGTATCAAATTGGAGCCCATCCTCGATTAGTGCCCGTCTAAAAAACATGGTACAAGAAAGAACATACAGATGAGATGTAAGAATATAGGGCCAACGGGGTGTGTATCCTTTTCTGTAGGCAACGAGAGTTCCATCCCTTCGGATTAATAACGCATCGCCGAAAATAATGTCGATTTGAGGGTGGGTTTTGAAATAGTGGGACACATAGTCAAGGGTTCCCGGTAA
>JAKAGC010000311.1 GCA_021817755.1 Acidobacteriota bacterium
CCTCATCCCGGTATTAATGTCTATCGTCAGAATCAATCTTATGCCAATGGAATTGATAATTATGCATCGTTATTCTCTCCCAATAATAAAGTCGGAACAAATATCGCTGCTTCTCTTGAATGCGCTCCCCAAAGGTTTCTACTCGATTTAATGGCGTGATCTATCCTAAAATTTAATCCGTCCCGTCGTCTCCCACATCCATATTGTATTCTTTTAATTTATTTCTCAATGTACGTGAAGAAATTCCTAATATTTCTGCGGCTCTTGATTTATTATTTGATGTTTTTTCAAGTGTTCGTAAAATTAAATCTTTTTCCATCTCAGCTACCGTCATAATATCTGTTGAAGTTGAACTTTCTGAAGGTAGTGAATAGGTTTTAAACGATATATCTTCATCTTTAATTTCAGAATTATCACAGAAAATAGTAGTACGTTGGATTACATTTTGTAATTCCCGTACATTCCCTGGCCACCGGTAACCCATTAGCTTTTCCATTGCTTTTTTTGAAAATTTTAAATCTTGCTTTCCCGATTCGTTTTCATACATTCCAAGGAAATAACCAGCCATAAATTGAATATCTTCCAAACGTTCCCGTAAAGGAGGGATATCGAATTCTACTACGTTCAATCTGAATAATAAATCTTCGCGGAATGTTTTATCTTTAATTTTTTCCTGGATATTCTTATTGGTTAATGAAATCACCCGTACATCTACCGGGATCGCTTTTTTACCACCCAGACGGTCTACTTCTTTTTCTTGCAGTACTCGAAGGATTTTAGCCTGTAAATGTAAAGGCATATCTCCTATTTCATCCAGAACCAGGGTTCCTTTATCTGCCAGTTCGAATTTTCCCGGTTTGAATTTTTCTGCTCCCGTAAAAGCCCCTTTTTCATAACCGAATAATTCACTTTCCAGAAGGTTTTCCGGTATCGCTGCGCAGTTGATTGCAATGTATGGATTTTCATTTCTTGTGCTGTTCCTGTGAATATAGCGTGCCAGGACTTCTTTACCCGTTCCACTTTCTCCACTTATTAAAATAGGAGCATTGCTTCGAGCTGCTTTTAATGCCCGATCAAGAATTTCCTGTAACCCTCTGTCACGTGTTAAAAAGTCCATTGCCGGGTTTCGATTAAAGGATCTAGGAAATACTTTTTCAATCTGTTTTAAGATGATATCTGCCGAAAATGGTTTCAATATATAATCTTCTGCACCGTTTTTCATCGCCGTTACTGCATCTTCAATTTTTCCGTATGCCGTTATTACCAGAATTTTTGTTTCAGGGTTTTTGCTTTTAATTTCAGAAACCAATTGTATCCCGCTTCCATCTGGCATTCGCACATCTGTAATCACCATCGGGTAGTTATAAAAATTAATTTTTTCCTTAGCTTCCAGGAAGGAAAAGGCGCGGTCAACACTAAAATTTTTCCTTTTCAGTGTTTCAAAAAGGGCGAAATTCATATTCTCATCATCATCGACAATTAATATATCTTTTTGTTCCATAGTATTGTTTTATCATACTCCATTCAATTTTTCAACCGTAAAGTCGGATTTATTCCATTAATCCCATATTTTATATTATACCTTTCTTGTATTGAATACTTCTTTATAAGTCGAAATCCATTTAATGATTTTATGATTTAAACCATTTTAATCGTGGAAAACAAGGTGGAAACTATTCAAGACTTGATTTTTAAACCAGGAATGTATACAATACTTATATTGTGAATATTTTTGGAGGCCCATTATGAATATCAAAAAAAATAAATCCATCTGTCACAGCTTATTTCTCCTTGCCTTTATGGTACTTTTTGCCGGCATAATGTTTTCTCAGGAGCAACAAGCTAACGTAGTCCAAGTTGTTCCCCATTTATATATTATCGATTCCTTGCCTGGTAGTGGGAATGTCGCTTTCCTTGTCACCGATGAAGGAGTACTTGTTATCGATTCCGGCGGTTCAATCCAGAGCGGGAAAATTGTTATTCAAAAAATAAAAGAAACCACCCAGAAACCAATAAAATATCTTATTTTAACCCATTATCACAGAGATCACACCTCTGGAATTCCTGCATTTCCTGAAGGAATTACCATTGTTGCCCATCAAAATGTAACCACAAATATCCTTGGTTTTAATAAGAAGAAATTTGATGAGAATACTCAACGCTTATCTCTTGAAGTAGAAAAAGAACGTGCTGAACTATCCCAATTAAAATCTGTGAATAGTCCTGATATTTCGGTTAAAGAGGAGAAACTTAAAAAAGACGAAGCCCAGCTCCAGGAATATAATAATACCAAATTCATAGTTCCTACCCAAACTTATCAAAAGGAGAAAACTATCTCTTTCGGTGGCGTAACAGTGCAGTTGATTTATCCCGGAGGTGCTCATACCAATGGAAATTCTCTTGTATATTTTCCTCAATTGAAAGTAATGCATACCGGGGATTTGTTGTTTAATGGGACGTTGCCTTACATAGATTTTGATGCCGGTTCCAATACTCAAAACTGGATTGATTGGATGAAAAAGTTATATACATGGGATCTCGTGAAAATCATACCCGGTCACGGTCCTGTTAGTGATAAAGAGGTATTCAAAAGACAGGAAGATTATTTAATCCATTTACGTGCTGCTGTAGCAACAGCCATTAAGGAAGGTTTAACTCTCGAAAAGATGCAGGAATCCATTCAATTACCCCAGTACAAAGAATGGAAAAACTATTCTCGCTTATTAAAGATGAACATCGAAATGGTTTATAAAGAAATGACTGCAAAGTAATTTGATTAAGTAAAAATATAAAAAATTTTATCGGGTGTCGGACCCCTTTTATAAAAGGGGTCTGACAAAAGTCTTGCGAAATAATTCAAAAAGTGATACTATTTCTTTTTATATAAAAAAGGGTGAACCAGTGCAGGAAAAGCGTATAGTGGAAGAAGAGCTTCGGAGATTGACCGAGCAAATACAAAAACAAAAGGAATCCGTACAGTCAATTCATGGTTTGATAAGAGAAACTATTGATCATCATTATCCCGTAGATTTATGGGCATTATCCCCACGTGAGCTTGACAATGAAATGGGCGATCGATTGTCTTTTATGAATGATGATATCGATACAAGACCCGATCCAGCAGTCGTCTCCTCTCATCGAAAAATTATAGGAAGACCCATCGTATTTATTAAGCGAATGTTTATGAAATTGACTCGTTTTTATTCCAATGCACTCCTACAGAAACAGCGACATTTTAATGAACAGGTCGTAGCATTTCATCTTGCTTCTTTTATAAGGGCCAGACAAATCGAAAAGCGGCTTCTCAATATTGAAGAGAAGTTAAAGCAGCTTCATGAGGAACAGGAGCTCCTTGCTGAGAAAATTGAACAGGATTACTATGATGCCCATTGATTTTAAACCACTAAAAATAATTATTACACAGTCAAATCCCAATATTGAGGCAATCAATAAAGAAATCCAACGCCTATCTCTTCAATACGGTATCCAGGGGGCGTTCAATGCCCTCCTTCGTTCTCAAGTTGCAATGGGAATCAGGAAACCCACACTTGCAATTTACGATCATACCGGTCATCTCATCGGTGGTGGGCAGAAATATGGGTTTACAATTGCCTATGCCTTACAGGATATCTTCGACATCACTCTTTTATTAAATAAAGAGGTGACTCATGATCAAATTCGTCAATGGTATCATCTCGATCTCGCTTCCTGTAAAATAAAAATCATTCCTCTTCCCTTTTTCGACCAATTTAATACTCTCCATTTTGATCCCGCTCGTGTCACTCATCGAACCCAAAACCCTTTTCATGCAATTAGTAAAGAATCAGGTAATTATGATTTCTTTATCAACAACAGCATGAATGAAAAGGTATACCCCCTTTCCAATGAATCCATAATGATATGCCATTTTCCTGAACGTAGGCCCAGGGATTATTTTTATTCTGATCGATACACCCATGTTGTTTATAACAGTAAGTATACCGCTCATTGGATACAGCAAAAATGGAAATTCAAACCCCATAAGCATATTTATCCCCCTGTAGATATGGCCCCCTCCCTCAGTGAAATTACACCCAAGGAAAATCTGATATTATCTGTTGCTCGTTTCGAGGAAGGTGGAAGTAAGAAGCAACTCGAAATGGTTCAAACCTTTTTAAAAATGAGACGCAGGTTTCCTCAATTATTGGAATCCTGGCAGCTAGTACTTGCCGGTGGCTCAGCCCATGAGAATGATTATTTAAAACAGATCCGGGATTTAATAGCTAAATCCCAGAATCCCAATATTCAATTGTTAGTCAATATTCCTGGAGATCAACTGAAAGAATTATATCATAGGGCATCCATATTCTGGCATTTATGCGGTCTCGATGCTACCGATCCCGCATTGGTGGAGCATTTCGGGATGACCATCGTCGAAGCCATGCAAAACCGTCTCGTGCCAATTGTTTTTGATGGTGGTGGCCAGAAGGAAATCGTTGAAGATGATGTCTCCGGTTATAGGGTTTCCGATACTCCCGGACTCATCCATTATTCCATGAAACTTATTGGTGATGAAATCCTCAGAAATCGTTTGAGCCAGAATGCTTATGAGCGAAGTAAATCTTTTACCCGCCAGGTTTTCGAAGATAATGTCAAATTGTTTTTTGTTAAACTTCTTGAAGAATATAAAACCATATAAATTAAAGGAATCATGCAAATATGACCAATATCCAGTTTTCGATCGTTATTTTGACAAAAAATTCCATCCCTGTTATTCATAATTTAGTAAATGCTTTATTAAACCAGGAATTCCCCTATCAATATGAAGTCATTTTTATGGATAATAGCTCAACAGATGGAACCCCTGATTATTTAAACCAAACCCAATTTGAACATAAAAAAATCTGCCATGTTCCTGAAGGTCAATTTAGCCATTCCGGGACACGAATGCAAGGTGCCAGGGAAGCAATCGGAAAATATGTCATATTTTTTACTGATGATATTATTCCCATAGGGAATCGTTTTCTAATTAATCTCGTACAACCCTTACTTCAGGGAAAAGCAGTCGCCACATATGGCGTTTGTCAGGTTAACCCCATTACTCATGATCCAATAGATGCATATATTCATAACAACTGGTGGGAAAATCGCTATGAAGTTATCGAACCCATATCCACGTTTTATTGGAATTTATTAACTCCCGAGCAGAAACGGCAGTTATGTAATTTTGATAATTGTTCTTCCTCTGTCGTACGTGATGTCCTTCTTTCTGTTGAATTTCCTCCTGTCCCCTATGGCGAGGATATGTTGTTTGCTAAGAGGTTGATACTTAATAATTATTCTGTCGGTATATCAAAAGAAGCGAAGTTTTATCACTGGCATAAAGTCAGTTTTACTTATTTATTAAAGCGTATGTGTATAGATCAGCATCTTAGTATACCCGAATTTGGTATCTATTATATCCGAAGAAAACTTGGGGTCGTCAAAGCTATTGTAAAACGTGTTCTTCATCGTACATTCGTAGCGTTTTTCAAATTGAAAATTCCCTTACATAAAAAATTTTATTGGTCCTTTTATAATGCCAAAACTCTCACCGCAGATTTTATCGGGAAATATATCGGTGTTCTCGATGAGAACTCCATTAAAGGATTTTCTCCTTTAAATCGGTGAGATCG
>JAKAGC010000312.1 GCA_021817755.1 Acidobacteriota bacterium
AAAATAAATACTCAAACCCCCGTAACCTGGCCGCCGGTTCTCTGCGTAACATCAAATCCTCGGTTGTTGCAGGAGTTCCCTTAAATATATACAATTACGAAGGCTTCTTCGGTAGTACATTCACAATGACCATATCCTCATGATCTCACGATTGAATGAACTCGGTTTTCGTATTAATACCAATATGGGATTCTTTTCCGATGATAGGGAAAAACGCGAATTAACCCTGGTTAAACTACCTGGAATTATCACTGGTGCAATAGACGAGCTCAGCGGGTATGTAAAAAAGCGAATGTCAGAACGTAATACATTGAATTATGAAATCGACGGCCTGGTAATCAAGGTTAATGAACTCGACGTTCGAGAAAATCTCGGTTATACGTCCCATCATCCAAGGTGGGCAGTTGCGTTTAAATTTGATGCTCCCACTGCACAAACCCGGCTCATAGATATATCCATCCAGGTGGGGCGGAATGGACGCGTTACCCCTGTCGGAATTCTTGAACCTGTCAAAATAGCAGGAAGTACTGTTTCCCGTGCCACTCTCCATAACCAGGAATATATTGAAATGCTGGAGCTCGGTATCGGAGATACTGTCAGTATCTCAAAACGAGGAGACATCATCCCTGCAGTTGAAGAAGTTATTGAGAAAAATACGGAGAATCCGACCGTATTTAAATACCCTACTACCTGCCCCTTCTGTTCATCCTCCTTAGAAAAAGATGGCGGGCATCATTTCTGTAAAAACAGGGATTGCCCCGAGCGAATTAAACGCGGTATCATCTATTTCGCAGGTAAAGACCAGATGGATATCGATACCCTCGGAGAAAAAACCATCGCCTTCCTTTTCGATAAAGGCTTTATTAAAGCCGTTCCGGACCTCTACACCTTTGATTATAACCAGTTGCTCAAAGAGGAGGGATTTAAAGAGAAAAAAATCGCCAATATCAAAGAGAGCCTGGAAAATTCCAAACAAAAACCTTTTAAAAAAGTCCTCACCTCTCTCGGTTTCGACGGTTTAGGAACTTCTGCCGCTTCCGATTTAATTAAAAATGGGTTTAATTCCATTAATAAAATTATCGAAACCGCATCGCACAATAATTCCGAAGAGTTTTCACGTATTGAAGGTTTCGGAGAAATAACCGCTCAATTGCTTATTCAGCATTTCACCGATTCAAGAAATCTTAAACTGATAGAGGAACTGAAAAAAATTGGATTAATTTTTGAGGAAAAGATCGATACACAGGAAGAAATCAATCCCGCTTCTCTTCCATTTACTAATCAGACATGGGTTATAACGGGAAGTTTCGAACAATTCAACCCACGTTCAAAAGCAGCAGAAGAGATCGAGAAAAGGGGAGGGAAGGTGGCGGGTTCCGTTTCATCGAAAACCACGCACCTCCTCGCCGGGAATTCACCCGGGTCAAAATTGGATAAAGCAAAGGAACTCAATATCTCTATCATCGATGAGAATGAGTTCCTTCAAATGCTAAAACAATAAAAATTCGTGCCTATCTTTACTCGACTTCGGCAGTTACTTTTACGATAAATAAACGCTGACGCATAGAATTGGTATGAATCTTAATAAAATTGGAATAAGACCCTTTCTTCCAGGCGTTGAAGACAATCTTTAACTCGATTTTTTCGCCAGGTCTGATCGGATTTTTCGGGAACAATACATAGAGTTCGGCATAAGCACAAACTTCTTTGATCTCCAGAGGGATTGTTCCTGCATTTTTAATAGTGATTTTCTTCGTCGTTGTGCTGTTTAATTTTACGGTCTGAAAATTTACGTTTTCACTGTTTTGATCGAATTCCAATTCGGCAAACTGGGTAATTTTAACGTTTCCTTTAATTTCAAGACGGGAGTAGGGGTTTTCCGGATCATTAGTAGTAATAGAAATGGATTTGACAATCTGGCCCATCTGGCCCTGAGAATTAAAGTTCACCTTAAGCGTGCCTTTTTCGCCGGGAGCATATTCCAATTTTTCGGGCTGAGCCGCAGTACAACCACAACTGGAATTGATGTTTTTAATAATTAACTTTTCATCACCGGTATTTTCGAATGAAAATTCGATAGAAACTACTTTACCGGCTTCAATCTCTCCGAAATCAAAAGTATTTTTTTCAAATTTCATCGACGATTTTGCAGTTAAAGATAACGCCAATACTGGAATTAATAAAAGGATAAACAGTTGCTTCATTTTTCCTCCATGTTAACTTTATGTTCAAGTTCTTTGATTTTATTTTCTAATGCTTTAATACGATCGATATAATCAGGCAGGTTCCGGTAAAGCGCATGAGATCGCCGCCAATCATGAATTTCCTGGTAAGGTCTTCCACCAACTGTTGTTCCCCGCGTTTTTATATGACCCGTAACTCCTGCTCCTCCTGCGATCATTGCTCCATCTGCTATATTCACGTGATCTGCCACACCGACCTGCCCACCCATAATTACATTTTCTCCAACAGTAGCAGAACCCGATATCCCTGTTTGGGACGATATCGCAGTTCCTCTTCCGATTCTTACATTATGCCCTACCTGGACCAGGTTATCCAGTTTAACATATTCATTTAATACTGTTTCTTCTATCGTTGAACGGTCTATACAGGTGTTCGCTCCGATTTCACAATAATCACCGATTATTACTTTTCCCTTTTGAGGAATTTTCACCGGTGTCCCATTACTAAGACGTGTAAATCCGAATCCATCCGCCCCAATAACAGCTCCCGGCTGAATAATCACATGATCTCCAATCTCGACATCCTCGCGAATGACAACATTGGAATAAATAATACAGTTTTTCCCGATTTTCACATTGGGATAAATGGTAACAGAGGCATGAATCTCTGTTTCTTCACCGATGATACAACCTTCTCCCACATATGAATACATCCCCACAGTAACATTTTCCCCTAATTTCGCCGTTTTATCCACATAAGCATGTGGATCAACCGATTCGCAAAACTTCCGGTGTGGGAAAAAATAATTCAGTAAAGCGGCAAATGCCTGGTAGGGTTCTTCTACTATTACCAGGTTCGGATAAACCACCTTACTTCCACGCGTTACAATCAAAGCTCCCGCTTCAATTTTCTCAAGATCGATCTTATCTTTTACGGAAAAGGTAATCTCATCCTTCCCCGCTTTATATAAGGAATTTACAGAGTTGACTATAAATCCAGGATCCCCTTTTAATTCCCCTTTTATCAGATTGCATAGATCAGCTAAGCATATCATGTCTCCCCCTATCGAATACATAAGACAATTTGGCCCCATACAACATTATCCCCATCGATAACTCCATCCAGAATCCAAACAGAATCATCGAAATAATCGGACCTTTGAGCTGGCTTAATAATGAGATATTAACCAGGTAATACGCATAAATGCGTTTCCCTGCTTCCCAGAGAATGGTTGATATTAATGCGGAAATCATTGCCCCTTTTACATAGACTACTTTTTCAGGTATCCATTTATAGAGTATGAAGAAGAATAAAAAAGTAATGCAAAATGGCAGTACGTAAAGAATAAGGATATTATCTACTGCTGTTATGAATCGCGGATCAATATAAGATGAAAAAATTCCTCCCTCGGTTACCCTGGAACTAATCGATGAAATAAAACTTGTAAAAAAAAATGAAACCGTCATCAAACTGCCGATAAAGAGTAGCAAACTGAATTCGATAAAACGTCTCCAGAAAAACCCTTTTTCGGATTTATGCTCGCCAATATTAACGTGAAAAAAATCATTAACATACCGGACGATTTTTTTTATGATTAAAAAACCCAGACCTGCTGAAAGAAAAAGACCAACCAGTCCGATATTCTTTAAATTGGATGAAATTTGCCCCGCCCGTTGAAAAATATCAGGAGATATTTTTGTGAAAAATTCAGGAGAAAAAGGATAAACACTTTGAATCGCCATGTTGGGATTTCCCAGGATTTTTGTAAAGAGAAACGTATAAAAGGCCAGCAGGAAGAGCGAAGAAAAGATCGAATAATAGGCAAGAATTGTGCACTTATCGAATCCGTCTTCCTTATAGAATTCTTTTAATGCTACCCATAAGCTCCTGATGATATTTAGCTCCCGAAACGGCATATTTACCACTTGGAAAAAAGTGGGGCGGAAGCTCTTAGCTTCCGCCTCTATCTTTTTTTAATCGATACTCGATCGATGCGTGGGTTTAGAATGTATAACTACCCCATTTGATGAAGAAGATGATCAGATCGATCAACAGAACGTAAATGACCAGGGATTCGATCAAAGCGAGACCGATGATCAATACGCCTCTGATGGAGTCGGCAGCGGAAGGATTTCTACCGATGCTTCCTACTGCGGTTCTCAATGCTTTCGATTGTGCAAATGCACCGCCGATTGCAGCAAGTGATAATCCGAATGTTCCGGCTACGATTGACCAGAGGAACAACGGGGTCGCATCTGCTACATTCTTGGTTTCGGCGGAAAGAGATACCGCACAGAGTAACGTTAAGGTAATAAAAATCAACGATTTGGTTTTCATTTATTATTCTCCTTTATAAATGTTCAAATTAAATTTTAATGCTCGTCGGCAATCGCTCCCGCCAGGTAAATGGTGGAAAGCATTACAAATATGAAGGCCTGGAGAAACGATGTGAAAATGGCAAGTGCCATAATCGGTAACGGCGCCACAAAGGGCACCAGCATCGCAATTATGATAATTACCAGATCTTCTCCGAAAATATTACCGAAAAGCCTCATGGTCAGAGATAACGGACGGGCAATAAAATGGGTAATCAATTCGATGGGAAGAAACAACCAGGCCAGCCAGGGAACAGGACCCAATAACGTCTTGAGATAACCGAAAAATCCATGCTTCCGAACACCCTGCGAATGATAATATATAACCACGAACAAAGTACACGCTGCCGGAGTTAACGGACTGGCTGTCGGTGAACCCATTTCAGGTAAAAGCCCGATTAAATTGGCTACTGTGATAAATAAACCAACTGTGGCAAGCACAGGCACAAAACGCCGGCCTTCATGTCCGATCATATCATCCACAAGACCGGTAAAAAACTTGTAAATCATTTCAAGGACATACTGGACTTTGGAGGGAGATTTAACGGATAATCCCTTTACAAGCAACTTAAAGACCAGGATTAATAAAATCGTAACAATAAACGACATCACAAGTGGTGTAGATACGATTTCTTTACTCTCATCCAGGTGAAGACCGAATAAACCGGCAATCCACCGGATAAGTCCATTTAACCATCCAACGATCAATAGTTTATGTTCTACCATTTGAAAAACTCCTGTAGAGTTGATACCCGCCTTCGACGAAAATAGCCAGTGGTATCATCGATAGCCCCAGAATATAAAACAAAACGGCAATTTCACTTTTTAGAGAGACAAGGTAAAATCCTCCCGAAATAATTGCCAGTTTTAGGGCAGCGACCAGGAAAAATGAACCCTGACCGCGGGGTTTATCTATCCGTAATATTTTATCCGTCATTTTTATTGTCAACTTAAACCCGGAGACACTCAAAATTCCTCCGAAGAAATTTATTATACTATAAAATATATCATTCATGCAAATGTAAATTACAATACTTCCCAGTACCGATATATAGAAGGAGTTATTCAGTACCCGTCGAAGCATCGGATCATGT
>JAKAGC010000313.1 GCA_021817755.1 Acidobacteriota bacterium
CGTTTCAGGTCCTACAGGTTCCGGGAAAACCACCACTCTTTATTCGGCTCTCTCTTATCTGAATTCTATTGAAAAAAATATAATCACTTTGGAAGATCCGGTGGAATATGAATTTCCTCTGGTCCGGCAATCCCAGGTGAACCTCAAAATCAATTTCACATTTGCGGAAGGGTTAAAATCGATCCTGCGTCAAGACCCCGATATTATCCTGGTAGGTGAAATGCGGGACAAAGAAACCATGGATATGTCTATTCGTGCCGCATTAACCGGGCATATGGTTTTTTCTACCATTCATACCAACAGTGCGATTGCCACAATCAATCGTCTGGCCGATATGGGGATCGAGGCATTTCTTATCGCTTCCACACTCGTAATGGTAATCGCTCAACGGTTAGTAAGGGTCATTTGCGAAAACTGTAAAGAACCCATCACGTTAGATAGCATCGATATGGAAATTCCCCAAACCTTAAGAGAATTTACCGGAACATTATATCGCGGTAAAGGATGCGATAAATGCAACCAAACCGGGTATTCCGGGCGAATGGGAATTTACGAAATTTTAAATATAACGCCGACTCTTCGGGATATGATCGAACGCAGCGCTCCAACCCACGAAATTACAATGCAAGCTCAAAAAGAAGGTTTCAGGAACCTGTTCGATAATGCCCTGGATAAAGTTATGGCAGGACGGATAACGTTAGAAGAAGCAACTCGAGTAAGCATGGGAGTATTTTAATATGCCGGGTTTTAAATATAAAGGACGGGACGCAACAGGCCGGCTGGTAGAAGGGGTATTGGAAGCAGCAGACGAAAACGCGTTGACTGCTAAATTATCGGAAATGGATGTTGTTCTGGTTAAGGCAAGCCCTTATAAGATTAAAGAAGGGAAAACAGCCATCACCTTCGGTAAGTTAAAACGCCGCGAGATTATTCTTTTCACAAATCACATGGCCACTTCCATTGAAGCAGGTATCCCGGTAGTACAAGCCATTTCGGATTTCGCCCGTGAAACGTCTAATGACCGTTTCAAAAAAATCATCGAGGATGTTGAACGTCAGGTTCTTGCAGGAACTTCCCTTTCCGAAGCACTCTCCCTCCACCCCGAAGCCTTCTCCGATCTCTATGTCTCAATCGTATCCACCGGTGAAGCAACAGGTAAACTTGAAATCGTTCTTCAAGACCTCGTCCGGTTCCTTGAATGGCAGGAAGAATTAACCGCCCAGGTTCGCCAAGCCTCAATTTACCCTGCTTTTCTCATATCCATGATTATTGGGGTCATTACCATTATGATGACCGTTACTTTCCCAAAATTCATCCCCATATTTAAAAGTTTCCAGGTCAAACTCCCCGCCCCTACCGTAATACTTATCGGAATTTCCGAATTTTTCCAATCTTTCTGGTGGCTGTTGCTCCTATTGATTGCCGGATTTATCGGTTTGTATAAGTTTACTTATAAAAACCCGGAAGGGAAATTATTCTGGGATGGATTAAAGCTTAAACTTCCACTCTTTGGAAAACTAAGTCATAAACTTGTTTTATCACAATTTTCCCATTATTTTAGTATCCTTTATTCATCAGGCATCGGGATCATCGAATCGTTTCACATCATCCAGCGAGTGGTGGGAAATGAAGTTGTCCGGCGAGCCATTTCCAGGTGTGCTTATTCCGTAGAAAAAGGAAGCACGATCTTCGATGCATTAAAAACAGAACAGACTTTCCCACCGTTGGTTTTACGCATGCTCCAGGTGGGAGAAAGCACAGGGAGCCTGGATACATCCCTACAAAAAGTTTCGCAATACTATGATAAAGAAGTACCCGCCTCCATCAAAAAAATGTTTGCGATATTCGAACCCGCATTAATTATCCTGATGGGAGGAGTCGTTCTCTTTATCGCACTCGCTATCTTCTTACCTATTTACAGATTAACCTCCACTATGGGAGCCACACGATGAAAGTATCGATTATCGATCTCAGTCGAAATAATGAAATTAAAATACTCAATACCCGGATTACATCCAGTGTAACCATCATATCCGGTTACTATCTTACCTGTTCCCAGGAAGAAGACCCTATCCGCGTCACTCGCAATAAATTGGAAGCGGAAGGATTGTTGGAACAACCCGCATACATTATTCCTTCGGGGGAATTGATTGAAAAACACATTTTCCATCTTCCCAAAATGCCGGATAAAGAAATCGATAAAGTCTTACCGCGGCAGATAGCCCAGGCAAAAGATACTACTGAAACAATGATTTTCAGTTATATGAAAAACGGATCAGTCGAAGACCGGCAGGTTGAGAAAACCGAAATCTCCGCTTTCTTCTGCCCAAAAAGCAAAATGTTAGATTTCCTTGAGCATTTAAAAAGCGAAGGGATTCAACCGCAAAAGATTATCCCCGAAGCACAGGGGCTTAAAACACTGGTGGAAATGAGTTCAGGAGGATTATCGGAACGTTCGGGAGTAGTCGTTATCGATTTGATGTCCAATCGCATCAGTCTTAATATTTTCAGGAATATCTACTGGGGATTGGAGCGTGAATTCATGTTTCGCATGGAAGCAGGCGACGATCTGACAGATGAAGATTTTTCGCGTATCTCCACCGAACTGAACCGCACGTTTCAATATTTTAAACAGCGAAACCGCAGCTATACCGTTGACCATGCCTTAATCTACGGAAGTAGTGGCAATATAGATCATTTGAAAAATCTAATTTCAGATAACCTGGCAGTTCAATCCACTGCCATAGAACCCGGTTTTTTAAAAGGGAAAATATCGATGCCTTCCCATTTGAAAGATTCCCGGGAGTTTGCATCTATTTTCGCTCTTCCTATCTCCACTGCACTATCCACTCTAAATAAAAAATGCCTCGATATCTTTCCCATGGAATTTAAAGAAAAAGCAAAACTCCCCTTTCGATTATTGGGGCTTGCAATTTCAGCCGCAGTCATTGCCGGTATTCTTTTAGGCAGCACCTTCTATTTTGAAAATATCAAAAGCTCTTACAAACAGGATATTACGAAAATAAAGCAAACCTATCAATCATTGAGTAAAAACGTAGCAATAATAGATGCCACTAAAAAGTCACGAGCCAGTTATTTCAAGCAGCGGTATTATATCGACTCACCTCTCCAATACTCTTATTCGGTTGGAGACTTTATTCGAAAATTAAGTTTTATCGTTTCGGATGGAATCGAACTCGATGAACTCGTTATCGAACCTTCCGGGCAAAACTTCACGTTTTTATTAAGTGGACGTATTAAAGCACTCGATAATATTGCCGCTCAATCGCATTTTCTTGAGTTCTATGGAGCTTTAAAAGAATTCGATGGTATAATCCGCGTCGATTCATCCAATGTGGATATCAATGCAGACAAAACGAACCCTGTTCCCCAGGCCGCTTCTACCCCGGAAGCTTCCACCGAAAAAAAATCTACAGAATTATTTTTTAGTATCGATGGAGAAGTTGAAATACAATGACCAATAAATATGTTTTAATTAAAATAGCCGGTATTGCTTTTTTATTTCTTATCATAATTCTTTACTTCCTCCTGTACTTTGTCCCTACAATTAAAACCATCAGTTATAACAAACGCCAGTTAAAAGATATTAACCTCAAAATTGCCGATTTTGTTAAATCCGAAAGTGCGTTTGCTTTCCCAAACCAGGAAGAAAACGCCGTTTTTATGCGCACCAATGATGAAATAAATGCGAAGCTCTCTCACGTTAAAAGCAATGAGGATTTTATTGATTTGTTTACACGTGTTTCCCACTACATCAGCCAACAGGCAGAAAAGGACGGTATCCATAACCTGGTCATCAATTCCGAATCAAAAGAATTGAAAGTGAATGCAGGAACTCTCTCTTCCGATAAAAAAACACTCGATCAACTTCTGAGTTTCTCTTACCGGAAACTCGGACAATTTCGTAAAGTTACCCGTACGTCTCCTGCTAAAACAGGCATTACCGGAATCGAAGCGTTAATCCCCGGTATCACCTCTCATACCATCACCCTTTGCTTTACCGGGGAGTTACGAAATGCCATGAACTTTATCAACCATATTCCCTGGGGGAATTTTTATTTGTTAGAAGATAAAATTCTCGTTTCCAGTGGTCCCGTTTCTCCCTTTTATATTGTATTTTTAAAGATTTATTATATCCGGGATAACAATACATCCACTCCCGGTCAGGGTTAACCCAATGAATCTCAATAATAAAAAATTAGCCGTCAGTCTTTCAATAATCGCCGTAGCCGTTGTCGTATACCAGGTATTTTTTAACAAACCCGAACCGCCGGTAAACCGTCAGGCTGAAATTCAACAACCGCTTGTCACTACATCCAATCCCTCTCCTTCAAATCCTGCTCCTTCAGGAAACACCGGTTCCACCTCTCCCGGATTACAGCCTGCCAATAATTCCGGAAATACCGGTCAACCCATTTCAAATAACGACAGCATCGTAATCGATTACAATTCTCCAATCCTTCTAGAACGCATTACTTTCGAGATGGCGGAACCTTATCCGAAAACTGAATTACCACCGGAATACGGGAAACCAATTTTTTCCGGTGAAGGTGACAATGCTGAAACCATTATTTCCTCAACTCCCCAATATGAAAAAGAACTTGAATTCAAATTAAATGCCATTGTCATCGATTCTACACGAAGTATCGCTATTATTAATGATAAAATTCTCAAAAAAGGAGATTTCATCATGGACGCAGAAGTAATCTCCATCGAAAAGAACCAGGTGACTTTAAAATTAGATAACGAGGATATCGTTTTATCAACGATTAATCGCGTAATAAAAGTTAAGATTATCGGAGGAAAGGGTGAAAATTAAATACGCTCTGATTACTGCATTTATTATCGTCCTGGTATGGGGATGTTCGAGTGCCGGAGAAAAATCCAAACAAGTATCGCTTACTCCCCCTCCTACTTCAACAAAAGCACCGGTTGAAATTTTACCACCGGAACCTCCTACTGAGGATATTGTCGATGAAGATTTACCCGTTATGTCCCTTGTTGATAAAAAAGCACCTTACCTTGAATTCGAATCCAGGAAACAATTCTCCCTCAGCTTGCAAGGAAGCGAAATAAAAGATGTATTACTCGCGTTTTTTAAAGATACCGATTTCGGATTGGTTATGGATCCCGGTATCATGGGAAACACTCCCATAATGGATGTAAAAAATGCCTCGTTGAAAGAAATCCTCTCTTATATTCTTCCTCCCCTTCATTTAAATTACAAATGGGAAGGAAAAAACCTTCATATATATAAAGAACCCACAGTTACCCGCTATTTTAAACTCGATTATCTTTCTTCCACTCGAAAAGGAGACCGCCAGGTTTCATTTTCTACCCGCTCCAACATCAGCGGAGGTGGTGGAGGCGGTACCGGTGGTTCAGGTACTACAGGAAGCAGCAGCTCCGGCAGCATGAGCGGTGGCGGTTCCGGTTCCTATTCCGGCGGCAGCGGTGGTGGTGGACAGAATCAAAGCTCCAGCGAAATTTCCACAACTTACGAAAACGGCGTATGGAAAACCTTTATCGAAAGTATTAAAGTACTCGTTTTCGGTTCCATCGATTCTGCAAATACAGCCCAGGTGGAAACATCGGATAGAAGTAGCTCAAACTCACGCACAGCCA
>JAKAGC010000314.1 GCA_021817755.1 Acidobacteriota bacterium
CTACTCCCCAGGGGCATATTTATATAGGCAATCTCCCTGGCCAATTTTCAACTTCTTCCACCCTCAATGATAACATTTCCTTTCCTTCAACGATTCAACTCCACCCCATATACACCCCTCACACCACCTTCAATGCCAACGGTAATACCATCCAGGATGTTCTACAGCAAACCAATAAAGATAATACCCGCTGGGTCTTTGTACTACAGGACCGAATAAAATATTTCGACCCCAAGACAAGAACCTGGGGAACCGATATCCTTATCCCCGGCATTAATAATAATTTCAGTTACAGGCAAATCAAAAACCGGGCCATTATCGTTTCAAACGATGCAAAAACCTGGTTTGTCGGCGTCAATCCCGGTCCCTATCCTTCCCGTTTTGCACGTTATGATGTCCCCACTCCCCGCCCCAATGAAACTACCGCCATAGATGAAAATGGCACTATCTGGCGATATATCCCACAAGGTACACTTTTTCGCATCCCCCTTCCTTCAACTGGAGACTACGTCATTCCCCAATCACCCACCCAATCACCTTTTATAATTCATCCCCCATCTGTCAGAAAAGCCTTTACATGGAATAAAAAAATTCTATTCGATACATTCACCGGGATCAGACTACTCGATACCAAATCCAGGATGGAAATCCCCGTTCCAACAATTAATAACCAGGATTTAGGTATAAAAGAAGCACTCCAGGATCAAGAGCAATTATGGATTCGTACCAACGATGACAGACTCCTTTTTCTCCAATATCAACCCGATGGTTCGATCCTCTCTCGCATACTCCCTCAAAAGGTCACTGTGCTTGAGACCCAGGTCCAGCGTTTAAAAGGTCAGGCGCTTCCTGACTCTTCCATACTCGATGATAAATGGAGCTTATTACAGGATAACCTTATCCGTCTTCCAAACGGTCAATATGCCTTCGATCCCATTTTGCAATTTCAAATAGGAAGTAAAAATGAACTTTTTATCGAGAGAAACCAGGAACGAACCATTCTCGCCAATTATGCAGTAACCAACTTACAAACACTCCCCATCCCTCCTCCCCTCGATTCCCAATGGATTCGTTGGAACCGCTCACGCAACACCTTTGAAATCAAAACCCCCAACGGTATCAAATCCATACCCTCTTCCCAGATCACAAATAATAATGCTCTTATTTTCGAAGAAGTTAATGCTCTTTTACCCAATAAGCAAAACCTCTGGTGCGCTGCCAACAACTCCGGCATCTGGTATTTTAATAACCCATCCCTCCAACTTACCGATCCCACCATTACCTTTCTTCCCATAAACTCCCAAGGCATTTCCACCGCTGCTCATGGCGCATTTATCTCATCAGACAACCGGTTTTTCGATACCCAAGGCAATCCACTTTCTTCTTCAACAAAATATTACTCAGTTTCTTTCGGAGATGTTGCACTCACAGAAGACATAACCCAATCCACACTAACCGGTCGCATAAAAACCACCTCCAGTAATACCCCTATCGATGCATTCGCTCCCCAGGGATTCTCATGGGATCAGCAAAAAAAAGGCCTTGCGTATATTAATTCAACCCTCATGATTCAAACACTCGCCGGCCTCCATCCCGTTTTAGGTTATACCCCTTTTGAAACCCTCCCCCGTGATGGTCGTATCTATTCACGCAAGCAAAATCAGGTATTCTTTCAGCAAGGCTCTTCCTGGTACTACCGAACCAGTCCTTCCCAATGGCAGCTCATCCCATTTAGTCCCCTCGATAATAAAACCATGATCGATAATTCCACATGGAAATGGGAACTCAAAAACAGTCAGCTTCTCGTATCTCTAAAAGGAAATCCCAATCGATTTAAAGTCTTAACAAGCAATTCAGGTATCGCCTTCAATTCCGATATCATCCGGGATGCCATTGCCTTTGATAACCAGGTTTTTATTGGTTCCGATGCCTTCATTGAAATTCTCCAACCTTCCGGTTCCCTTTTCTCGTACAATGCATCCCGGCTTAATCCATTACCCATTCAAAAAATGGACACTTTCCTTAATTCCCAAAACAATCAGAGCCTCATAATATCCACAACAACAGGCCAATATTACCGTTGGAATTCCACTTCTCAAAAATTGGAACCCATCCCCGGTAACTTCGATTCAGCCCCCACTCAGCTCCTCTTCAGTTTTCCTCAAAAAAATCCACGCATTCGTATGTTCAGGGATAATTCAGGAAAAATCCGAAAAGAGATGCGGCTAACTCAATTAAATCATAAAGATACATGGGTTCCATTCCAATTTAAAGATAATTGTTTTCCTTTCGATATCGTCACATCTATCGCCTCTTTCCAAAATTCATTATATATAGGAACTCTCGCCGGCCTCCAGATACATGAAGGCAATTTCGACACTTCCCTCAATAGTTCCTTTACCTGGCTCGATATGCGTAACGATTTATCCACCCCTCCCCTTCCCGTTCTTTCTGTCGGCACTCCCCCCCAGTCCCCCAACATACTCATCGTCAATTCCCCTTCCCTTACTATCAGTAAAACCAATTCCAGTGATTTTCAAGCCTACACAGGCCCACTCTCCATTACCCGGCGACTTCGTGTCCAGGATCATTTATGGAGATTAATCCAAACCCCTCAATTCCTTGAAATTCAATACAAAGATTCATCCAATTCCTATACCAACTCTCAATCCACTTTAACCAATGGTCTTTTCCCCCATGACAATATTAAGGATATTGCGATATCACCTTCTCATTTTCTCCTCTTATGGCAAAATGGATCCCTCTCCATATATCCCTCCTCCAATATTATTATCGATTCCAAAGCAATTCATATCCCATCACCCATAATTGACCCCCTCCGTTTTATCATCCTCGATCATGATATCCTTTCCCCCTCTTTTACGATATCAAAAGGGATCTATTTACAAAGTAAAACTCAGGCTATATCTTTTTTTAATCCCGCTTTACTTCCTGCCAATCCCTGGCAGCCCATCACTCAGCCCCCCATCATTGCTTTTTTACAGCAATACGCCCAATATCCACCCCTCATACAATACCCCACTTTTCGTCTCGTTGCCACCCCTAAAACCACAACATCTCCCTATCCCTATACATTCCAGTATCTCTCCCCCATCCGGCAGTGGGAACCCATTCCCTGGATAGATCATAGACTCGCTATCGATCAGTGGTCATCTTTTACTTTTCACAACAATCTCATATATGCAGCCACTCCCTCCGGCCTTGTCTCCTTTTCTTATCCTGCCCAGGCCAACATCAGCCTTGATCCCACTCAATTCCAGGTCATCCCCCAGCCCCTTTACCAGGGCCAACCCCTCACCGTAACCGATATAATTTCCCCTAATTCTAATAATCCCTCCTCTCCCATAATTCTTCAATGTCAGGCCACCACCCCTCTTTATTTTAAAGTATTTCCCCAACAGCCACTCACATCTCCCACACTAATTTCAGACCCACAAAAAGATCCAATAATACAGCAAGTAATCCAGAAAAAGTATAGTATGGTCACTCAAAAAGAAAGTTCATTCTGGCAATGGAATCTCCACACCCCACAGGCTCCCCAGCACCCATTTTTAAAAGCCTTTTTTAAAGGAGAAGAAATACATCTTACCAGTGGCCGGTTTCCTTTCGATGGCATAAAGAACCTCTTAATTTATAAAGATCATTCCATTGAAATAGTCACCCCTTCCGGCGGGTGGTACAGCATCTCTACACCCCACCAAGCATCTTCGGATTTCCATATTTCAAACTATCGCCGGCCCGTTATCTCCAACATCGATTCTTCAAAAGTAACCCACATCCGGTTTCATTATAACGAAGAACGCGAAAAAATTCTCGGTCTCAATATCCCCCAGGAAGGATTCATTCATATTGGGAAAGACGGAATAACCGGAAAAACCCAGGAATTCCCTCAATATCTCGCTGACGACCAATTCTGGCAATATATGAAAACACAAGATGGAAATCCCATATCCATAACATCCATCCGCGGCACCCCTTACGGTATAAAAGCAGAAAGACGAATAAATAACGGTCGGTTCCAGGATGATATCGTAACCGGCCTTCCTGTTATCGAATCCCTCGGAAAAAACAACTACTATTTAGTACCCACCCAGGCCGGAATCTTACGAATCGATACTCATTTTCAAACAAAAGATATCTATCCCGTCGAAGCTCTTCCATTCCAAAACAATACATCCTCTTCTGTAGTTTTTATCGATCAACGAACAAATCCCCAAAAACCACAGGCTCTTTTCCTTGCAGCAGGCGCATTTCATTCTCTCGAAAACCCTGCAATCATTGTCTCTTATTTTAGCCCCTTAATTTCTAAAGGAAAAGATATACTCGCAATAGAAGAAGGCCCCCAGGATTTTATACGTGTTAGGTGGAAATATAAAGGATCATCATCTTCTCTCAGTATTCCATGGACATTAATTGATCCCGCAAATCCTAAGAATAATCAGCCCCAGTGTTTGTATGTAAACCTAAGAAATTCTTCCCGGTTCCGTCATCTTATGAGTGAGCGCAAATCAGGTTATTCGTCCGCACCATGGATGCGTGTGCAATTTATTGGAAATCAAATTGAATTTCTATTATATGGAAGTTCCCGGCCATACATTCTTCAAATACCCAATTTCACCTCATTAGTAGAGGCAGTAGTTCATGAAAGTACATTATTTGTAATAGGACCCGCCCAGGTATGGGAAATTAATTTGGAGAAAGTCCTTAATTCTTTATAGAAATAAATCTAACAACTGGAGTAATTTAAAGGGAATTCTACTCTGATAGATGTCATCTATCACTTTTTTCCTTTTTTTTCATTTTAGCAGAAATGAATCCTGGAATCGCAGTTACTCCAGTAAGACTAACAATAGCAACTCCAACAGTCGGTTGTCCGATATAGGCGCAGAATGAACCTCCCAATATCCCCAGTATACCAATTATTAAAGCGCTAGTCTGACCCTTTGATATTTTCCGCGATTCAATCTCAATTATTTTTTTATTGCTATCAATTACACTTTCAAGTGACATCTCCGCCATCTTAAATATTCGGTCCGGTGCATCCGGTAGTACCTCAGAGTATTTTTTTAAAACATCAGGACTTGGTATTGGTCCCGAATATTTTGTAATACACGCCATGAATGCAGATTTTTCTTTCTCTAATTTGTCGCGGTTATCGACTAATAGATTGTTATCCGTCTTATTTAATTTTCTCTGTCCTGGCATGAGGTTTTTCGATGTTTTCAAATGAAATCATAGCTCTAGAAAGCGCAAGTCCCACATCTTCGAAACTATTTTTTATCATATCGTGAATATATTCCAACTCAAGCTGCTCATTAAGGAGGTTTTCCAGCTTAAAGGTGCTTGCACCTCCATATAAATCAAATGCACTGACATAACCTTCAGTAAAAGAGGATGACTCATAATAATCATTCCAGTGCTGCATCTTAACCTCGTTTCGATTTTTCTATCACTTTTTTATACTTAGTATATATACTTTTTCCAAAATTTTGTCAACTCATTGAACCCTTATTTTACAATTTTATGCACCCCTCGCTTCAAATAGGAATTTATTCCACATTTTGAAAAAATTATGTATAGATTCACCGTGATAGACAGTTGAAGGAGAAGAGATTATTATA
>JAKAGC010000315.1 GCA_021817755.1 Acidobacteriota bacterium
GTATCTGATTTCGATTCTTCTTTGATGGCTGTTTCTCTTAAGTATCAGTATATTCATACTTATGAAGCAGGTTTTCCTGCCGATTTTTATCCTTCCGTATATCATTCTTCTATGCACCTTGTTTCTACAGAAACCCCCACAACCTGTGAAATAGCCCAACTCATCTTTCAAGATGTTTCCATCTCCCAGATCGCTCAAGAAGCCAATAATAATAGTGTTTTAATGAAGATTTGCCTTGACCAAAAAGATGAAATTGGAGCCCTTAAATATGTTGAAACTTATCCTCAACTTTTACCCCAATATGTAACATATGCTTATTCTCCCCATCTTTCTATTCAAGAAAAATTAAAATCCTATATTGTTGACACTTTCCAGGCATTATTAAATGAAAATGAACAGATGGAAAATCAGTTATCCCGGTTCAGTATTGAATTTATTAAGAAATACAAATCAATTCCTGGAAGTGATGATATAGAAGCTGCCAATATTGAGAAAGAAAATGTTTTACACCGAATGTTATTAATAATTAAAAATTATAGAGCCAATTTAAGAAAACTTTCGCAGCTTCAAAACCTCACTCGAAATTTTCCCCATGTAATGAACTCATTTTCTCAGATACTTTCAGAGCGGCTCAATTTCCTCCAATCTGCCATTCATTTATGTATTAAGAATATTAAAGAAAATCTTGGAATATTCGATGAGCAGAAAATGGTTGAATATATTGCCCAGTATTGGTGGCGTGTTGAAGAAGAAAAGGTTCTTTTTAAAAATCATAATCCCCGGATTTCATATGAAATACTTTTTGGGAAGAAATTTTTACTTGCGATTTTGAATGATTTCTATTTTAATCTCAGTCAATTATTTTTGAAGCAGAATAAAATTGAGCAGTATATTGCATTCGCCGATCATGAAATAACGATGTATCCTGATAAAATAGGAATTTTTAACCAATTTGCAGAGCAATTAATTAATCTCGCCAAATATGATGAAGTTATTCGAATGTTGAAAAAGATTCCCGACCAGGATAAAGAGAATGTCAATTATTTTTATTATCGTATTGCATTCGCTCGCAAGCAAATGGAAGTCGCGTTTTTACATTTAAAAAAGGAGCTTGATTTATATCATCATCGGGTCGATTTGATTCCCCGTCTCATAGAATTGAATATGTTGAAAGAAGAGGAAGCCCGGAAATATATAGACAATATGCTCGAAAAATCAGCACATTCAATTGATGCTTGTTTATTTGCAGCGCAATCATTTCATCATATTCAGAACCATCGATTAGCTGAATTTTATGTTGATAAAGAATTGGAGTTTTTTCCTGAGAATAAAAAAGCAGTTCTGTTTAAACATAAGCTATTTTCACAACGATTAGACTCCAGTGAATTTTCTGTTGATGAAGAATATTTGAAAAAAATCTGGGAAATGTTTAAAACTTTCATTAAGATGAACCCCGATGAAGTTACCGCATTGCAGGTTATTTCATTTTTTTCTGTTTTGAATTATCTTCAGATTGATGATACACAGTTCAAAGTTATTTCCAATCTCATACAAGTAGCGTCTGAGCCTTATAAAAGGGAGTTAAAGGCATATCTTTCGTTTAGTATACATTTCAAACACATCCAGGTAGAGGATATCTCCCAAAGTATTCAGAGTTATTCAGATGATCTGTATTTATCTTCTTATTCTACCAGGTGGAGCGCATACACCCATTATTTTCAACAGGCAAAGCAATTTAAATCATTAGGTCAATGGGAAGAGATGTTCAGTGTATTAGAGGTCGTATTGAGGTATTTTCCAGCCGATAAGGTCATATTTAATTTTCTCGATGAACTTGCAGGAATTCCTCCTGTTCAGTAGCCCCTAATCCCTGAACCTGCTATTATTTTCCATAAAAAAAGTTTTCTTAACCAATCTTTTAGGAATTCGTGCCCAATTTCTGTGAAAATTAATTTAATTCGTTCATCAAAGTGAATCTATCTCAATTTGATTTTTTCTCTCTGAAAGGTAACATTTCTCAATTTTCTGTGAATCCTGATAAAGGCACATATTCCAATCCTTATTTTAAACAAAATTCAACTATATAGGCCTTCTTCCCAATATTTTGCACTCTGCCTAATACACCTCTGTAAAGATTGAAAATAGGGGAGAACACCCTCAAGAAAGGACTACCCATTGCAGTTTTTTGTGATTTATCCGATATAATTGTGTTATTTGAATCGCTCTTATGCTTTCGTGTTTCAATGAAAAAAGAAAATATTTTTTTTGTAATGTTGCAACTTGTCACCGGCGGAAGCTTGCACCAAAAATCATGTTTTAATAAGAGGTGAAATATGTATTGGTTTTTCCTTCCCGCTTTTAACGAAGAAAAAGCACTTCCAATTCTTCTCGATAAAATTTCAACCGCCATGAATTCCCACGCAATTGATTTTCAAGTTGTTGTGGTTAATGATGGAAGTACAGACAATACTCCCATGATCCTTGATGAACTGTCGCAAAAGTTACCCCTTCATGTCATAACTCACTCCATAAATCGCGGTTTGGGTGAAACCGAACGTGATGGCTTTGAATTTATCTCAAATCAGTGTAAGGATGAAGATTTTATAATTAGACTTGACTGTGATGATACCCATGAACCCCAATACATTTTTTCCATGATCGAAAAATTAAATCAAGGTTATGATGTTGTCAATACATCCCGGTTCCAACCAGGTGGCGGTCAATTAGGTGTTCCTACCTTCCGAAAATACATTAGTAGTGCAGCAAATCTTTTTATGAAAATTGTGTTTCGGATTCCAGGTACACGCGATTATTCATGTGGATTTCGTGCCTATCGAAGCCCCTTTATTCGCGATGCCATTCGAATCTTTGGAGATAAATTTATTCAATTGCGCGGTCTCGGTTTTACTTCCACTCTTGAAATGATTATAAAGCTTCATATCATGGGTGCTCGGTTTGCTGAAGTACCCTTTGTGTTACGCTATGATCAGAAAAAAAGCGCCAGTAAGATGATAAGTAGTATTACCACATTAGGGTATTTAATTATGGGATTATTGTATTACTGGCCCTTTAGCGGATGGAAGAGACAGTGGAGAGGGTTGAGAAAAATGTACCGCGAGAATCCTGGTAAAGCAGTTGAATCTTTTGATTATAGAACTTTTCGACGCAAAAATGTAAGTAAAATTAGTTTTTGAGTTTCCAATGATAGAATACCATTCTATATATAATAATTTCCAACTAAACTCTATAGCCTTTGCAAATATATTCCTTATTGGATCTTTAGCTGAATGATTCTTTTTATTATTACCCAGAATGAACCCCCTCCTTGGTTGCAATATATAATCCAGGAATTTCAGCGCTTCAATCAAGCAGAGTTTGAAATTCAATTAAAACCAAAATCAGCCTTTAATGGTGATTCGCCTGCCATTTATTATACTCCCCAATTTTATAAAGCCATTAATATACCCGATTGTTCTTCTGTTCTACCCAATAGTCAAACCCAGTTTATTTCCAATGATTTGTTTATATCTCAAGGTACTCAGGTTTCCGATTCCCGGTTTGAATGTCAATACGATATCTTTTGGAATGCCTTTATTTACCTATCCCGCCTTGAGGAGTATCGATACCAGATGAATGGGAATAGTATCTCCAGTTATTCATTTAAACATCCCCGTATCGATAAAACCACCTTTGATTTTCCTATCGTTAATATTTTGTTTAAACAATTCGAATCCATTATAAATAAATATTTTCCTCAGTTACAGTTTCACCATTCCACGGAAATGAACATCGAGTTTTCTCATGACGTTGATTATCTTGAGAAAACCCCTCAAATTGTGTTTAAGAAAACTGCTTTTAATATGTTTAATACCTTACGAGCTCTTTTCAAACCCTCTCAGTTTTTTCCCAATTTAAAAAAAACAGTTGTTTTCCCTTTTACCAGGCCTTCCTATTCCGGTTTTGAATTCTTGCAAGAATTGGAAAAAAAATCCAATATTCGTTCTATTTTTTACGTTTATGCTCAAAAGGTAGTCGGGAAAAACTTGAAAAGCCGGTTAATTGATCCCTCTTATCAGATTCAATCCAATCACTCATTTAAAAATAAAATGCATGAATTACTCGATGAAGGATTTGAAATCGGATTGCATGGCTCTTACTACAGCGCTATCCAAAGCCAGGTAATGGAGATAGAGAAGCAAATACTTGAAGGTGTTATTAATACCCCAGTAAAGAAGGTTCGTCAACATTGGCTTCATTATTCCGAAAATATTACCCCTTATATTCATCAACAATTTTTTGAATTTGATTCCACTCTCGGATGGAATGACCGTTTTGGGTTTCGTTCCGGCTCAGCATCCCGTTATAGGCCATATGATCATATCAATCAAAAGCCTTTCTCTTTTTTTGAGACTCCTCAATTTTTAATGGATTCAAATATCTTTGATTATTCCACTCATTCCCTCCAGGTATCCTTAAATAGAATTCAATCTATTTTCAATACCCTAAAAGAAATCAAAAATGTATGTTTTTCAGTTTCCTGGCATACTCATTCCTGTAATAATGATTTTCCCTGGCATCATACTTATCAAGATATAGTCAGAATGGTTCAACAATATGATAAATAAATATCTACCGTATTTCATATTTAAGCCCTTATTTGGTGACCGAAAGCAATTTGGCCTTCAAATAGATGAAACCGATCCCGATTATCGGTTATGGAAAGAAAATTACCTCCAATTTTACAATGATAATCAGAAAGGTAAAATTGGCTCCATAGTCAATCGTTTCGGGTTCAGTATTATAAAATCACTTGATTTTCAGAATAAAACCGTTCTCGAATTGGGACCCGGTATAATTGAACATACCTGCTTTTTTTCATCTATTCCTCATGCCTATTATTTAGCCGATATTGACCCCCAATTTCTACAATATTCACAAAAAATCCTCCAAGAAAACCAATTTAAAAATGTAAAAAGCATTCTAATGTCTTCCAATAAAGTCGATATTCCCTTAGAAAGCAATTCCGTTGATATCGTGTTAAGTTTTCATCAATTGGAGCATGTCTTTCAATTGGAAAACCATATCGCCCAGATAAAAAGAGTCTTAAAACCCAATGGCATTCTTGCCGGTTCTGTTCCTACCGAAGGTGCACTTGCCTGGGGTTTAGGGCGTTTTCTCACCAGCAGGCCATATGTCAAAAAGCATATGACATTCAATTACGATAAAGTCATATGTTGGGAACACCCCAATTTTGTCGATAAGATTAAATCCCAGCTCGCAAAGCAGTTTCAAATCCAAAAATTCGTTAAAAAGCCCTTTCCTTTTCTCCCCATCGATTTCAATCTGTCGTTATCTTTCATTTGCCGGAATCAGTCCCTTTAGTTAATATCGTGAGTTCAAAATGAATATATATAAAGAGATATTGAATCGAAATTTACCACGTTTGTACACCCTTTATAATCAAGATAAAATGTCATCCCTCTATGGAGTTGGAGATCGCCAATATTCTTCATGGAACACTATTGATTTTCCCAATGCAACATTCCAGGGAGGTGCTTATGCTCTTGCAGTCGCCATCCGGTTGAACCTTGTTGAAAATGAGGATTATGCCTT
>JAKAGC010000316.1 GCA_021817755.1 Acidobacteriota bacterium
ACAAGATGGCCTCGTTAATTTTTCCAAATCCCTTGAACGTTTTTCCTCAGCAGTAGACCGGAAAGACGAAATATATAAAGATGGATACAGCGATATCTATTTGGACCTTGTGGTGAAACGTTTTGAGTTTACTTATGAAATGAGCTGGAAAGTAATAAAGCGCTATCTCGATTACACCGGTATTGGTTGTAATAATCCGCGAAGTTGTTTTAAAGAAGCGTTTAGTCAGGGGTTGATCGAATCCGAGCCGGTATGGTTGGAGATGATCGAGATGAGAGATATTATCAGTCATGCCTATTGTGAGGATGATATTAAAGAAATCCTCGCACGGATCAATACATATAAAGAAGCGTTCAATACTTTAAAAAAGAATATTGAAACGCATCTTGTGAACGATTCTGCAACCCATTAATTTATCCAGGCAAAAATCTTTTAATTATTAAAAGAATTGTAAAAAGTTGCCTGTCCCCTTTTTAAATTTTCTTCCTGAGTAATTCGTGAAAATTCATCTAATTCGTGGGCCAAGAGTTTAGTGTGAAAAATTTGCCTGTCCCCTTTTTAACTCTACCTGAGGCATTCGTGAAAATTCATCCAATTCGTGGGCCAAGAGTTTAGTGTGAAAAATTTCCCTGAATTTCTGAATATTGACAACCGTTATTGAAATAACTATAATCTTAATATGAAAAAGCTGAAATCATCCAATCGAGCATGCTATTTTTTATCACTCGAAATTGAAAATGTAGCATGTTTCGGAGAAAAACAGGTATTGAACTTAGCTGATGAAAATGGCCACCCTCACCGTTGGACTGTTATTGTGGGAGATAATGGTGTAGGGAAAACCACATTGCTAAGATGCCTTGCTGGGATATCACCTTATAGCATCCATGAACCCAACAGTATGATTCTACAATACCCGGGATTGAATTGGAATTTTAGAAAAAAGGAAGAGCATTTATATCCGGTTATCGATGCTCAGTTTTCCATAGATTGGACATTTTCAGATAAGCCCAAACAACAAGTTTTAATAAAAAGAAATTATGGGGATGAAACATGGAGTAATACGTTAATAGATGAAGGTTTAATGTCTAAAACATTAACTTCACCTGACTCCAATCAAAATCCAATAATTCAAAGTGATACTTCAACCGATTCAACTCCGGGATTTGAAGATTTGCATTTTATTTGCCATGGATATGGTGCTTCCCGTCGGATGAGCCGTAACAAATTATCCACTGAAAAAAAATCATTCGCAACCCAAAACCTTTTTGATGATGATGTACCGTTAACAAATGCGGAAGAATGGTTATTGCAGGCTGATTATATTTCTGCAAAAGAGTCAAAATACCAGGATTACAAAAAACACGTAGAGGAAATAATCCTCCGTATACTCCCGGATGTAACGAATATTAATTATCTCATCAGTAAGCAAACATCCAAAGTAATATTTGAAACGCCTACAGGATGGGTGGGAATTAATGAATTAAGCCTTGGATATAGAACCATGCTGGCATGGATGATCGATTTCGTTGCAGCTCTTTTCGAACGTTACCCGGAAAGTGAAAATCCGCTGGTAGAACCGGCTGTTTTATTACTGGATGAAATCGATTTACACCTACATCCCAAATGGCAACGAACTATTATCGAGTATTTAACGGAATTATTCCCAAATACGCAATTCATAGTAACGGCTCACAGCCCAATCATGGTACAAGCGGCTTCGGATACAAATATGGTGCTATTAAAAAGAGAGGGAAATAACATTATAATAGACAATAAACCGGAATCAGTAAAGTATTGAGATAGAATTTGCCTATCTCCTTTTCCACCCAAATGAGTAATTCGTGAAAATTCATCCAATTCGTGGGCCAAGAGTTTAAAGTGAAAAGTTGCCTGTCCCCTTTTTAAATATCCTAACTGTAATAATTCGTGAGAATTCGTTCAATTCGTGAGCAAAGAATATGAAACAGGTTTATTCTTTTTTTATTTGGACTTGACAAGGGTTTTTTAAAAAGTTAAACTGGTATTGCATGTAAGACTAATTGAAAGGAGATAGACGATGTTTTTAGCAACTCTGAACGATCAGCAAAAAAAGGCGTTTTTAGCAATTGCAATGAAAATTATAGGGGCGGATTTCCATCTGGATGTCAAAGAACGCCAAATGATTCAAATGATGCGTTTCGAAATGGGATTGTTTTCGGATATCGATATTCCGAAAGGCTCCATCGAAGAACTGGCGAAAGTATTCGATACGCGTCAAACAAAATCTATTGCCATGATTGAAAGCATTGCCGTGGCGTATTCGGATGAAAAGTTTGTAAAAAATGAATTTAAAATCCTGAGAGCAATGGCTCTTACTTTTGGTATTTCCGAAGAAGAAGCAAATGATATGGAAAAATGGGTACTGGATTATAAAGCCTTGATGAAACAATCGGAGAAATTCTTTTCCGAATAGAATCTTTATTGCTTTAGAAGTCTTAATTATAGAACTATCAACAATTAGAAATGTTTTAATGGAGAAACCGGGCCGTTAAAACGGCCCGGAAATTTTTTACTGTTTTTGGAGTTACCGGTTCTTCCGGATCTACTCATAAATAACATATATGTTGTTTTTTAATACGAAACTGACATTTTTTCCCAATGACATAAACTGCGCAGCAGAAGGCTCCTTCTGAAGTAATTTAAAGTATTCGGTTCCTCCGAATTGGATACGGTTAATCCTGGATGATTTCTGCTGTTGGATTCCTGCATCAACCCAATTATTTGAAGTATTATAAAAAGTTCTTCCCTGAATGGTTTTCATCATGGCATTTACATTCTGAACATTATTGGGAGCAGATTTAAAATTCATCCTGGATTCTCCGGGACGAATATACTTTACATTTTCTACGGCATTTAATTGCTGAACATCACGACTGGCTTGAACTCCTGCGGCTCCATCCCTGGCTTTCATCTGACTGTATTCTTTCTTGGTCTGTGTTCTGAAATCGGGATCAGTCCTGCTGATATTTCCAAGAGTCTGAAACTCTTCGCGAAGGACCTGACGGTTTACATTCTGCTGCTCATCTTCAAGAATGAGATAACTGGTATACGGAGTGATAATACCATATGTGCGTGCCAATTGGGTAATTTCATCAACCAACTCTTTATCCTTTCCATGTAAACGGACCTGGTCCAACAAGTAACCGACACGCCGTGCGGCCCATAATGGGGGTAAAAAATCATTGCGTAAGGCATCATCGCTTTTATCTGCAATAAACCCGGTTTCAGGAGTAAACGAGAACTGTTTTTGGGTTCCTTCGACTTTTCCGGTTAATGTGATGGTGGTTTTGCCCTGGCCCTGGTAACGCCCCAATAGAGTAAGTGTTGAACCTTTAAATAGGTCGGGTAAATTGGTAGGATACAACTTCGACACACGAATACTGTTTCCGAAATCGAGTTTAAGATCGGTTAAAACAGGAGATTGAACATTGGTATAAAATTGGGATACCTTAATTTCGATATCTTCATTTTCGGAAATATAAGTTCTATATGCGCGAGTGGATTCGGTAATTTTATCGAGTAAGTGGGTATTGATCTCATTACCGATTCCAAAGGTGAAAATACGGGTTTTAGAGGAGTTGGAAGATTGAATTTTTGCAAGGAGTTGCTCTTCGTCAGTTTCGCCGATTGTGGGTTTTCCATCGGTAAGGAAAATAATCATATTGGGACGTTGGGATTGTCTTTCCATGGCAAGAGCTTTTGTTAATGCATCATCGATATTGGTTCCGCCAATGGGTCGTAAATTGTCTATAAATTGCCGGGCTTTGGATATACTATCGCTGCTAACCTGTGTATACCGTCCAAATAAGGGTTCCGCCTCGGTGGAAAAGCGTATGATTTCAAATCTGTCGCCTTTATTGAGATTATCGATACAAAATAGGAGTGCTTTTTTTGCCTGATCGAGTTTTTTACCTGCCATACTGCCGGATACATCGAGTACAAATGCAATATCTTTGGGAAGAATTTTATCTTTCTGGGTTTCATATCCGGGACTGACACTGAGAAGGAAGAATCCATCCTCTCCTTCTTTTTTATAGGTTAAAAGCGAAAAACCGAGTTGAGATTGATCTGTTCCGAAATAAAGCTTGAAATCGGTATCAGGAGCGGTATTTCTCTCCTCAAAACCAACCAATGCAAGCTTTGGGTTTTTTTGAATAATCTGTGTTTTATGGGTGGGGCAATAAATGTTTTTTATATTTTCGGAAGTTTGAATCCGGACGGAAATGGCAACATCGTTGAGGGGTTTGGATGAGAATTTTTCAGTATTAAGAGGGTAGATATATTCGACGGAACCGTTTTCTTTCTCTAATATTTCCCGGTAAGAGATTTTAATGCGTTTTTCGGAGTAGGGTTCGATGGGGAATATCCTAACTTTAAAGAGCCCACGTCCCATGTATTCGAGTAGGGCGGGGTCAAGTTGTTTCCTGACAATATCTTCATAGATTTTCCTGGCTTTTTCAGCATCGAGCATCTCAGCTTCCATTTCCTTACCGTTGATATTCATAGTGAATTTTTTTATGACGGCATTTTGCGGGATAGGAAAGATGTAATAGCCTTCGAGCCGCTGAGCGGTAGGATTATAGAATACTTGATCGATTGAAGTAAGGGCAACGAGGTCTTGGATATTAACATCGACATGATGGTATTTAACCTGGAGAGGAAAGGGGTTGAATGGGGGACGGGGAGGCATTGGAAGGGGCTGAGGGTGGGGGATATGACCGTGAGGGTCGACAACGATAAACCCATCGGCGTTTAATGTTGGGGCTGCTGCAAATAGCATGCATATTAAGAGTAAAATCGAATTGATCCTGCTTTTCATTTTACTTTCTCCCTTATGGATTATATTGGGTTATTTTTTATCTTTATCGAACTGGAAATTTTTACTTTTAGCCTGTTGTTTAACTGCATTGATAATGGCTTCATCAAGGGTATCCTTAGCGGTTATTTTTTTGCGTTGTTCAGTGACATATTTATCTCGGTCTTGTTTTAGTTTTGCGATTTTGGCCTGGAGTTCTGAGCGTTCTTTCTTTTTCTTTTCGATATAGGCTTTACGTTCGGTTTTCGACATTTTTTTCATTTCAGCAGGCAATTGATCTTCCGGGAGGTCTTCAACTTTTACTTTTCCATCTTTTTCAGCATCGACGATATCCCACATGACATTACTGTAATTGGAAGAGGCCTTGGCAACGGAACGTTCTACCATACTGGCACTACCGGCAGAAACGGCATTGGTATCCTGTTTCTTTTGCATTTCTTTTCGTTCCTCGGCTTGATGTCCATATCCGACATAGGTTTCATTTAATTTCTGACCGAGAGCGATAATCTCTTTATCCTGGGGAGCGTCTATCTGTTCGGCTTTTTGGTCCTGGTCGATATTGATATATTTCCCATCTGCAAGATCGGCACCATCTTTCCAAAAGGTGTTGACTCCTTCATTAAAATTGCGACAAAAAATGGTATTTATGATAATACCTTTTGTTATAGCTTCTTTACACGCCTCTTTATAATTGATCTTGCCCTGGGTAAATTCTTCATTCCCGGCAATAAAAATAACCTTTAGATTTTGATTATC
>JAKAGC010000317.1 GCA_021817755.1 Acidobacteriota bacterium
CCTAATTAATTCAGCTCTGTCGCAATGTCACCATGTATCTGTTCTGGTTTGCTGGAAAGAGGAGCAAAGTGTTCCGATTCATATACGTATGGAATGTCTCAGAGAGGAACACCCGGAAGCAACTATTATTGAAGTGAAAGATACGCTAGCAGATGATGATACTCAAGGATGGGCAAAGTATACACTTCAAATTTTGAAAACACCTCCGGATGCAGTATTTTCCTCGGAAGATTATGGAGAACCTTATGCAAAACTTATGGGTGCTAAGCACATAATGGTAGATCGGGAACGAGTTTCCTTCCCATGTTCAGCCACTCTTATTCGTCAAAACCCAAACCGTATGTTTGATTGGCTTTCTCCTTTCATGCGTGCATTTTATGTAAAACGAATATGTTTGGTTGGAGCTGAGTCAACCGGAAAAACAACACTCGCTCAAGAATTGGCTGCATACTACCAAACCAATTGGGTCCCTGAATATGGGCGAGAATATTGTGAAAAGAAATGGGAAACAGGATATATAGACCAATGGACGACTAATGAATTTGTGATTATCGCAGAAAAGCAAGCTCAATTAGAAGAAATTGCAGCTCGGAATGCAAATCGTCTACTCATCTGTGATACTGATCCATTTGCTACATCTATTTGGCATGAGCGATATATGAATTTCCGAAGCCATGAAATAGAAATTTTTTCTGAAACGCGAAAATATGATTTATACATCCTTACAGGAGATGAAATCCCGTTTGTACAAGATGGTTTTCGTGATGGAGAAAGTATTCGGCATTGGATGCATCAGCGATTTGTGACAAGATTAACTGAGACTCAGCGTAATTGGATCATGATATCAGGATCGAGAGAAGAGAGACTTGTTTCTTCTATTAGAATCATAGATAAACTATTATCTGATAAGGCTGTTAAGTCCGAATTTTTGGAAAAAAGAGTATTATAAAGAAGTTTAAAAAATGATTGGGAACCGAAATAAGCTTTTTATTTGATTTAAAAAGAAAAATGTCTTGAAGCACTTTGTTTTTTTTATTAAATTGAGAGTAATCCATTTCCCTTTTCATTCGAAAGGTTTTATAGTATAATCTCTCCTCAACCTTTATAGGTAACCGACTTAAACGAATTTTTATACGTTGATAACTATGGAATTCAGTTCGCTTTTATTCATTATGGGCTTTTTACCGATCTGCCTTGCTCTTATCGGAATTACAAAACGTGAATTCCGCGTCATTATCCTGCTTCTACTTAGTATAACCTTCTATACCTGGGGAGAAGGTATATACGCGTTACTTCTTCTTGCTTCAATCGTAATAAACTACCTCGGGGGCCTACTAATCGATTTTATTAATAAAAAACTCCTTAAAAAATCGGTATTCCTCCTGCTTGTCTTTCTAAATATCGGCTTCCTCATTTACTTTAAATACGCCGGCGCAATCGAAAGCTCTTTGGGAACAAATAACCCCGGGAATAGTATTCACCTGCCTCTGGGTATCTCATTCTTCACGTTCCAGGCCTTGTCTTTTCTTATCGATATTTACCGGAAAACAGTCGAAATGGATAAAAACTGCCTCCATTTCGGATTGTATATGACACTATTTCCCAAACTGATCTCAGGCCCGATTACTGCTTATCACGATTTATCTGCTCAAATCAAAGAAAATAAAAAAATCTCACTGGAAGACATGGGAGAAGGTTTTAAACGGTTTATCATCGGCCTGGGAAAGAAAACACTTCTTGCAGATGCGGTCGGTGTACCGGTAGATAAAATTTTTATGGTGGAAAAAAGCGATCTAACAGCAGGCATTGCCTGGATTGGAATACTCTGCTATATGTTGCAAATTTATTTCAATTTTTCAGGTTATACCGATATGGCAATCGGACTGGCACGCATGATCGGTTTTAAATTACCTGAGAATTTCAATTACCCCTATATCGCACGTTCCATAAAAGATTTCTGGAGACGGTGGCATATCTCTCTCGCCTGGTGGTTAAGAGATTACCTTTTCCTTCCCATTGCGTTTTCCGTTTCACGAAACATCAAAAAAGACCGGGTTCTTAAACTAAAAGCGGAATCATGGGCCTATTTGATCGGTGTAATTATTACCTTCCTGGTTTGCGGTATCTGGCACGGAGCGAATTGGACGTTTGTCGTTTGGGGGCTCTATTATGGAGTTTTACAAGCAATCGAACACCTGGGATTGGGAAAATGGCTGAAACGCAGAAATAAAATGGCTCAACTATTCTATTGCCAGATACTCGTACTCATCGGATGGGTAATCTTCCGCTCCGATAGCCTCGATTATGCTCTCTCCTATCTGAAAGCATTGGTAGGCATGGGAACCGGTACAGGTACGGAATTCTACCCCGCTCTTTACCTGGATAAAAAAGTGATCTTCTTTTTTATCCTCGGATTGATTGGGATATTTCCTGTCTTTAAAGAACTGGCTTCATGGTATCAAAACTGGGTTAATAAATGGAATGAGCAAGGGAAAGAGGGGATGGTCAAAAAAGCCTATTGGGTATACACAGGGATTTATGTGTCTTACCTGGTCTTTGTTCTGGGAATGAGCCTGATGGTACTCGCCGGTGGAACGTATAATCCCTTTATCTATTTCCGGTTTTAAAAAGAAACTGCATTCTATTTCATATAAAGAAGGATATCGCTGGTACGTTCGATTATCTCCCATAATACAATGTTTGTCTTTTTGGGATCAATGTATTTGGTATCAAAGGCACGATTCGAAATTTCAATAAAAGGCTTGAAATGATACTGGTAAAAATGAGGATAATCTTTTATAAATGAATCCCGGAAAGCAATCATAGAAAGAGGAGCATTAAGGGATGAAGGTAGGGGATAGGAAGGTTTGAGAGTCAATCGGATTTCCCGGTTCTCTTTAAATCCAAACCATTGATCCGCTGCGGAATGTTCATCGATTTGGACATCAAATGCATCCAGAGGTAACGGTTTGAGCTGCGGGAAACCGGGGGATATCCATTGTATGATTTGACGGTATCCGTAATAAGCACCGTATTGATTCCAATGAGTCCCGCCACGATAATAAATTTGGTGTTCCGGTTTATGCTTAATAAGAATAGGTGTCAGATCATAAACCGGCAAATTGTCATTTTTTAAATAATCCATTATCTGTTGGAGACGGGTGAGTTTTCCTTTTCGGATAGATTCAGGAAGATACTCCGAATAAATGGTTTCTTTATTGGGAACCAATACGATTAAAAAGAAAATACCACGCTGACTGCACCACCGGGCATTGGTTTGAATGTTACGTTTGATCTGTTCAAGCTCTTGCTGTGAATAAGGAACCTTTCCTTGAAAATCGTCTATGGTATTACCATCACCCGCAAGCTCGGACCTGTAAAAAAGCCAATCATCTTTCCCTACTATAACTTTGGGAACTGGCGAAATATCAAATAATCTCAATTGAAGCTTGTTATTAATACGGACAAAAGGAGAACGAAACCAGATACGATCATTAAAAAAATCCTGGAATTGCTGCGTAAATGTGGGCATGTTGTTTAAATCCAGTGCAGGAGCAGGGGTAAGCGTTCTTTTTTCCGTAGTGTCGACAGAGGAGACTTTTCCTATGAATATATATAGATATGATGAAAATATAATGGGAATTACGATTAATAATAATAAGATATGATGTGTGCCTCCGGCGGGTCGGAACCCTTTTGAAAAAGGGTTACCGACACCTCCCAAAACTTTTGGTAAGGTAAAGATTGAGGAGATTAGAAAAAAAGTGAGAAGTGAAAGAAGTAGCGGAGGGATGATGAGAAGTAATCTGGCGGGAAGTGTATGGCGGATTCTGTAATTTAGGGAAAGGAAATCATCTTTGTATTTTATACAGGAAGGGGTAACGGCATTGTTTAAAGTATGAGCACGTAATTCGGTTTTAAGGGGTTGAATTTGAATAAAAGTTTGATTGAGCCGGATTCGGGAAAGTAAAGATTGGGGGGGAATATTATATATGGATATAAACGATTTTAATCGGATATTTTGTATCGAAATGGAACCGGGTATCTTTCCGGGATAAATTAATATTTGTTTTAAAGACCGGGCCTGCATTTCATCCGGAAAAGGAAAACGAAGGGTATTAAAAGTTTGGGATTGGGAAATGGAAGCTTGAAAGGAGAGTTCAGTTGAAGAGGGATTGGAATTTCGAGGAGCCAATTGATACGTGACGGTCCATACATCAGGGTGATCGGATTTTGCATTGATTTCGAGAGTGAGAGGCGTGTGACGTGGGAAGAAGAGAGGAAGAGCCAGAAAAAAAACAATGAGGGAAATACTTACTTTTAAGACAAAGCGAACAGACTTTTTGTTCATTGGTTTCATTTTAAATGAATAGTTAGTAGGGAAGATTATGCCTTAAAATGGGGTATTTTGCAAGAGCGGTGTGCTGCATTTGGAGAAAAGGAAAATATGGAACCAAAGGGAAGATTAAACTTTATAAATATGAGAGAAAAAATATAGGTAAAATTACTCATTTTGAAAAAAATTCTATATTGGGCTTGACATTAAGGAAAGATTTGTGATAAAAATAAACTTAGGAGAAAACAGGCATGGCTTTGAGAGGGAATGACGCCGGGTCTGTAGGGCTTAATGGGGAGTTTATAACCCTAGGGGAGATTCTTTTACCTGATTTAATCAGCTTGTATTCTATTTTTTTAGGATATGTTTATTCATCGTACCAAAAGAATAGATTCCGGATGCTAAAATCAGGGGAGGTGGAAATTGGAAAAAAATTCAAATTTTTATAATGAAGAAAGGATAAATATTTGGGTGGTTCGTACTTTAGTACTGGTTTTTTTTGTATTAAATTTTCATGTGATTGGGGAAAAAAAATTAAAACTGGATTGGATAGGTTTGTCCGAATTGGCATATATTGGAACACTGGTTTTAATCTTCGTCCTTTCAAAGGCAGGAAAATTCCCTTTAAATAGCAAATATCCGAAATTGATGTTTGATTTTTTTCTTGTTACCTTTTTTGAAATACTTTCTCTTAAAACGATGGGAAATCATTCTATGATTTATGTATTATATTTAATTCCCATTATTTATTGCAGTTACTGGTTTAATATAAAAATAACGACATTATTTGTAACAGTTGTTTCTCTTACTTATTTTATGCTGAATTATCATATGCTAAAAATGAGTGATAAATTTGATAATTGGAAAGCAATTGTAAGAATTTTAAGCCCTGGTATTATAATTTTTTTTATAGTTGCCTATGGAGTAATTTATTACAATAGAAAAATTCAAAAAAAACATAAAGAAAAAGAGAGTATGGCAGAGCTGAAACGGGAAGAAAATTATACAAGGAGACTGTTAAAAAGTTCATTTGATGCTTTTATTAGTGTCGATGAAAAGGGAAATATTATGGATGCGAACGAAAGGTCTCTGGATTTGTTGGGATATAAAAAGGAGGAAATGATTTCTTTCCCGGTAAAAAGCTTTTATGCTCCCGGAGAGGCTACCCGAATTATGAGGAAATTACGTGAAACGGGTTCCATTGAAAATTTTGAGACTAACATTCTTAATTCCAAAGGGTAAAAGATA
>JAKAGC010000318.1 GCA_021817755.1 Acidobacteriota bacterium
AACCTCTGGTAGCAGAGTTGTATGATTTCACTCTCTTTTCCCTCGACCTCTTCAAAAAAGTAGTGCTGGGAAACCAGGAATACCTGGATTTGATTTTAAACGGTCCTTACTCGATTAAAGTTCAGAATATGGGTTTGGTGGATGAGAATAATGCTCCCAATTTCTATCATGGGAAAGTACGCGTAATGGATTTCGAAGGAAATGAGATTTGTAAATACGAACCGGGTGAGTATTTCAATTATGTGGCTGAGCATGTGGAACCCTGGTCCTACCTTAAATTCCCATATCTGAAAAAACGGGGATGGAAAGGATTCGTTGAAGGAATCGATTCGAGTATTTACATGGCGACTCCATTATCCCGTTTGAATGTAGCAGATCGAATGGCGACACCGCGTGCAAATGAAGCCTTTGAAGAAATGTTCAAAACATTGGGATCCAAACCATGCCAGGCGCTTATGGCTGCACACTGGGCCCGTTTGGTGGAAATGATCCAGAATGCGGAAACATTGCAATTCTATTGCTCTGATCCGGAAATAACGGGTGAAGATTACCGTGTGGTTCCCAAGCATATTACTGGTGAAGGAATCGGGATCGTTGAAGCGATGCGAGGAACATTAACACATCACTATACCTGCGATAAAAATGGAATTTGTACAAGTGCCAATTTAATCGTGGGTACTACAAATAATAATGCTCCGATTCACATGGTAACGAAAAAAGCGGCTTCCTGGCTTATTCGCCCTGGAGTAGAACCAACGGAAAAAATCTTGAACATGGTAGAAATGGCTTTCCGGTCATTCGACCCATGTTACAGTTGTGCCACTCACAGTTTACCGGGACAAATGCCTTTACATGTCCGGGTTCACAAAGGCGGCCAGGTATATCGTGAATTTAAACGAGGCTGTTAAAATTTTCTGAAAACATTATGAATACATTATTATTGGGCATGGGCAATCCTATTCTTTGCGATGACGCGGTAGGAATCCGTCTTGCGCGTTTCATGTCGCCGCGATTGTCCCATGCCCCTCAACTCTCCTGCACTCCGACGATTATGGAGGAGTGTTCGGTAGGGGGACTGAATATACTGGAAATCATTACCGGTTATGAACAATTGATTATCCTGGATTCGATAAAGACTTCGGGGGCTTCTCCGGGAAAATGGTACCGGTTTACTGCCCAATCGCTGAAGGAAACGATGAATCTCAATAATGTGCATGATGCCAATTTTGCTTCTGCATTGGAATTGGGACGACGAATCGGGTTACCACTCCCCATCGATGAGAATATTCATATCTTTGCCGTAGAAGTACTGGATAATATTACTTTTAGTGAAGTAATGTCCCCTCCTCTTGAAATTGGATTTCCTGAATATGCCGAAGAAATTTTTACAGAAATATATCAACTACTTTCATAATTTTCCTTTTTACGTTAAAATATAACTATGACAACAAAAGATGAATCCCGTACCGCGTCCATATCCTCAAACGAGGGAATACAAGTCGAAAAAAAACACCTGTTGTATAACTTATTAAAACAGAGGACATTGTGGCTTATCCGGCTTCGCTGGTTTGTTCCACCCGGACTTTTGGCAGCGATATGGGTCGCTCACTGGATCGGTTTTGATTTTTACCGGCAGGGAGTCTTGAACGTAGCCATATTTATATTTGTATACAATAGTATTTTGCATCTGATTTATTTGTGGCTGATAAAAGACCCAAGGCGGAATGTTCCGTTGTTTACCTCCTTCCAGGGAGGGTTGGATTACCTCGCACTGTTTTTACTTATTCATTATACAGGCGGGATATCGAGTCCTGTCGTAATGTTTTTTATATTTCCGGTTCTGCTGGCTTCGATTCTTTTAAAGCGGCGTGCAACATGGGTTTTTGCAAACCTGGCAGTAATTGGGATGTGTGGTATCGCTTTATTGGAATTTTTTTCAGTGATTCCCTCCTATGGAATTTTCCTGATGGGAGAACGCTATGGATTGGAGCCGGGAGCCTCCATGCATATCGGAATTTTGATATTATTTCTTGCTGCCGCGGTTTACATTACCGCGTTTTTAAGTTCCAGTATCATGGAAGTTTTGAAGCAGAGAGTTATCGATCTGTCCATATCTCATGAAGAAATGGAAACGCTTAACCAGTTACGGGATCGCTTCATGCTCCAGGTGGCACATAATTTAAAAGAACCTCTTTCTGCTACTGTAGATATGCTGGACGTACTGAACAGGGAATACGTGGGCACATTGAATGAAAAGCAAAGAGATTATGTGGAACGTATCGACGGACGCTTAAAAACGATGATCTCCATGATTAGGGATTTACTGATCCTGGCAAGAACACGCGAAGAAACACGTAAACTCCGTTTGGAAACTGTCGATTTAAAAGAAATCGTTACACGAATTGGAAAACTTTATTCGGAGAAAGCCCAAAGGAAAGGAATTGATTTTCATTTGGAAATGGAAGACCATCAGATACTAACCGAAGGTGATAAAGACATGTTGGAACAGATGGTGGAGAATCTATTATCCAATGCCATCAAATATACTGAAAAAGGGAGTGTGGAGGTTAAATTGGTGGCTCGGTCCGATGGGTGGGTAATATTCCAGGTAAAGGATTCGGGTATCGGGATACCACCGGAAGATATACAGAACTTGTTTACGGATTTTTTCAGAGCAAGAAATGCAAGAAAATTACAGGCTTTGGGAACAGGTTTGGGACTATCATTAATCAAACAGACGGCAGAGCAACATAAAGGAACGGTTGAGGTTCATTCGGAAGAAGGAAGGGGATCGCTTTTTACCGTTCGATTACCATATAATCATCCATTACCAACTGAATAAGAAAAGTACGAACAAAGCGGAATTGATGTTGATTTATTCATAATTATCTGATAACATGTGAGAACCTCACAGGTAATAGTATTAATTTCGTCAATACTTAATATGAAGTGATATTCTACCTCAGGAGGTTTTTATTTAATGTGGTAAGTTAAATTATAATTGTCTCAATAAGCACACAGTAGGAGCAAATGGATATTAAAAACTATTTCATATACTATTTAAAGGAACGCGATTTATTCAATATCTCATACCCAATTAATGAGTTACAGTTAAAAGAATTGAAAGAAAAATTGCATCCCTTACCTTTGATAGTAGTAAACACCAATCTGGAAATCATCTCCGGTATGGAGTATCTTTTCTTATTTAAGAATGAAGATATATACGGAATCGATGTGATGGAAATTGACATCACAGATAAAGATGCGCTTTTTCTGGCTTATAATCTTAAAAGCCGGTTCACAGGTGTGAACTCTTATGAGAAACTTTTATTTATAAAAAAGGTTTTAACCTTCGCTGATCCGGGAGAAATTCACAGACGCACAGGGATCGATATCGCGATTACTCCGGATTTAAGGAAACACCTAAGACTTTTAACAGGAGAAAAATTCCGGGATGGGTTGGCAACAGATGCATTTACAATCAAAACAGCAATAAAAATTGCAAATTTCGATGAAAAAGACCGGGACGTATTACTTTCTGTTTTCTCAAAAGTTCCCTTTACCAGCAGCCATCAACAAAAAATTATTGAAATGTCGGAAGAGATCCGGTTTAGAGATAAACAAGGTTTAACGGAGATTTTTTCCTCACTGGGAATAGGAGAGCTTTTGGAAAATGATAAACCTCAAAAAGAGATCATCGAACGGTTATACACACACCGTTTTCCACTTTACAAAGAAGCAGAAACCCAATGGCAAAATGAAATAGAGACTCTTGGGCTTCCTAAAAATATCAAAGTGACTCACTGGCCTTATTTTGAGAAAAAATCCCTTGATATTTCGATTACTGTGGAAGATATGGCTCACTTAAAGCAGATATCAGAAAAATTGAAACATTAAATCGCTATATTTTTCTCATTTAACCTTTTTCCCATCTGTATTACAGAAAGAATAAAATTCTTTTCGAAGTGTGCTTGAATTAGCGTTCTATTTATGTTAAAACGTCATATACGAATTTTACCGGAGGTCTTTATCATGGAATTAGAATTAGTAAAAATCGAAAATCAGGAAGAATTAAATCTTATTCTGGGTCAATCACATTTTATTAAAACAGTAGAAGATATTCACGAAGCGTTAGTTAACACAGTTCCCAATATTAAATTCGGATTGGCTTTTTGTGAAGCTTCTGGAAAATGTTTAATCCGATGGACAGGTACAGATGAAAAATTAATAAAACTAGCTCAAGAGAATGCAACGAAAATCGGAGCAGGACATTCATTCATTTTATTCCTGGAAAATTCATTTCCCATCAATGTATTGCCCGTAATTCGGCAGGTCCCGGAAGTATGTAGAATTTATTGCGCTACTGCAAATCCACTGGAAGTAATCATTGCTAAATCCGATCAAGGTCGAGGAATAATGGGAGTTATAGATGGTTCATCCCCCATTGGAATCGAAGGGGACGAAGATATTGCATGGCGTAAAGGATTCCTGAGAAAAATCGGATACAAACTCTAACGATTCTTTGAATACTTATATTATACCAATTCTTTATTAGAACATTTATCCGTTTCAAATTGAAGGGTGATATGAGTTATACCGAAATTATCTTGTAATCTTTCTTCAATACGTTTTAAAATGGATTCGGTCTCACTCACCCTCATATCACTCACTTCAACGTGGGCTTCAAAGTGGATATTCTTTTCATCGAGCCGCCAGATATGGACATGGTGAATATTCTTAATTTGGGAGACATTTTCAATCTCTTTTTTAATCTCTTTCATGGAGATATATTCAGGAGTACGCATCATCAAAATATCGATTGCCTCTTTTAAAATCCCGTAACTCTCATAAAGAATATATAATGAAATTAAAATCGTAAGAAGAGGATCGATCCAATAAATATTCAGAGTTATTATAAAAATGCCTCCGGCAATAACTGCGACACTGGAAACGGTATCCCCCAGTAGGTGAATATATGCAGAACGGATATTCAGATTCTCTTTTGAATCTTTTTTTAATAACCATGTCCCGATAATATTGGCCACCAATCCGATTACTGCAATAATAATCATCATTCCGCCGCGGATTGGTTTAGGGGAAATAAATCTCATATAGGCTTCTTTTATAAGAAATATACAAATCACCATCATTGTTCCGGCATTAAATACAGCCGCAAGTATTTCCGCTCGTTTCAACCCAAAGGTATTGCGATAGGATTTCGGTTTCCTTCCCAGTCGTAAGGCGATATAACTGATAATGATCGCTATAGCATCATTTAAATTGTGAAATGCATCGGAAAGAAGCGAGAGACTGTGGGAAAGCAACCCTCCAATTACTTCTACAAACGCAATAAGAAAGTTGAGTAAAATTGTGATTATGATTCGTGTAATGGGGGCAGACAAATCAACCCCATTATCGCCATTATCATTGAAATGATGATGATTATGTTCCATTGAATTTCCGGACGGAGATTTTAAGATATAAGATTATAAATCACTCTCACCCTTAATTCAATCTTTTTATGTAAATTCCATTACAAAAAATCAGGTTTAAAT
>JAKAGC010000319.1 GCA_021817755.1 Acidobacteriota bacterium
TGTCGAAGTTCCCCTAATAACGTTTAATCCGGTAAAAACAGTGAATGATTTACTGCGGCGGGAGCATTTACCTGTATAGTAATACTCACTGTATTTGATTCATTTTTCCCTTTCACTTCGCTCCAAATTCCCTATAAAAAAAACGGGCATGGTTAAAATAACCATGCCCTGAATTGATACTTTTTTAAAAAGCCAGAGTTAAAAATATTACATCACGGGTAGTTTTTTGACTGAATCATCCAGAGTGGTAAGGGAAATATACCCTATTGCTCCCGGATTATCCTTAACGAAAGATTTGATTTCGTTTTCTGTCTCGAATACTCTTGGTGCAACACCAGTTCCGGTGAAAGTCTGGTTTTTCCAATAAATGGAAAACTGTGTGGCGTTTTGTTGAACGATAGTTTTCAAGAATTTTTCATGAATTTTTCCTTCTTTAAGAACAGCCACTAAAATTGTTTTACTATCAGGCCAGATGGTCTGTTTACCGAGGTAGATATTCCGAAGAATCCTGGAATTGATTGAAGGAACGCTATTATCTTTGTTGATAATAATACCGATCGCTTCTTGATCCTGTGCAATAATTCCCCAAAAGAAACAGCTAATTAAAAAGAAGAAGATTAACTTTTTCATATGATCCCTCCTTTCTTAGAAGCTGAATGAAGTCTTAAAAATGAAGTAGCTCCATTTTTGATAGACTTCATCTGTATTATACAGGTTAATGTATAATGCAGTACCATCGATGGCATGCCATTCGGCTTTTACGGTCCAGTGTTCATTAAAATCGTACCGTAAACAGGCACCCAAATCCTTTCTCCAACCCATATGATTGGGGTAACCCATTTCTTCATAGGTTATCCCTTTGCGATCTTTTTTATTTTCATAGAAAAAGTCCGCAAGCCCGGTTAATGTTAACTTGTTGTTAATCATATAGGAAAGCATAACATAATAGGTTTGATTGGTTTGGTATTCAAGTGGAAAGGGAAGATCAAACGCTTCGATATCGGTCTTCATTTCGCTGTACTCGGCAGCAAGAGTAAAGTTATTCCACATATACTCCAAAGAGAAAATCCACTGGTGAGGAACCTTTAAGAACCCAATCCGGGGTGCACCGGAATGTAACAGGAAATCGGTGGAGTATTTTAATGTGCTTACACCGAGTTTTAAACCGGTGACGGGTGTATTCCATTCGGCCTTACCACCGGCAGCGATTTTTGTACTGAGTGTCAAATCACTTACAACCACCCCTGTATATGGGGATAAAAGATTCAAAAGATTTTGAAGGTGCTTAACAAGTGTTTCATCCTTGGAAACATTATTGGTTCCGACATAGGCATGATAACTAATGTCACCGGCATTTCCGAGGTAAACATTTCCGTATACACCCAGTCCCTGATAAGCAACGATAAATCCCCTGTAAGTTTCAATGTAAATACCTTGCGGCAGGAAAGCCATGGGTCTTAAAAAATCAGTATCACGTCCCTCGTTATAAAGTCCCAATGGTGCTTTTACTTTTCCTACGCGCACTCCCAACCAGTTAGTCACCCTGTAATCTGCAAATGCCCAATCCAATACGACAGCATTATTTCCCAGTTCTCCCATATCTCTTGAAAATAACTGTAAACCGAAGCGTAACCGATCGGTTAAATTAGTCGAAAGCGTGACACCGACTTCGTTGATTTCAAAAGATCCTTTTTTTGAACGTGTTAGGAAATTGTTTTTCTGGCTTTTCATAAAGGCCTGGGATAGAAACCCATTTAGCCTGATTTTGTTTAACACTTCTACAGCCTCGAGCGATGCTCCAATAAATAGAACACCAATGATCAGAAATATCCAGGTATTTCTCCTCATCTATTCCTCCTTTTTGGATTATTCGGGCTTCTTTAATCCAGAAGCCCTTTCTTTTTCTTCTTAATTATTTAAAATATATCCATTATGATTTGGTAAATTTTTGAGCTAGTTCATTATCAACTACGTACATACATATCTCTTTTGCTCCCTTGGGGCTGTAATTGTATTTTTTGATTAGATTATTAATCAGAAACGTTACATCTTCCCGAATTCGTTTATCATAGGTTTTAAAAGGTTCTGTATCATAATCTTTGATGGCACGTCTGAAGTTTTCATTTTTCAGGAAGGGATCCATCACTTTTTGCTTCAAATTAAAAACATACTTTTCGTATAAAAGCATGTACAAATCAGTTTTCGAAATGTGTCTTTCATCTGCCAGTATTTCTTGTGTCAGTGTAATAGATGCATATTCTTTTTGAGTTTCGATTCGGAAAGACTGGCGGGAATTTTCATCGTTTTTCTCACCGAGAAATAATAATTCGATCCGTTTAAAAAATTCCTCATCCACAACAAATCGCCTACCGGTATAAGTACAACGGACTGAATCTCCGATTTCGAAATTGATTGCATAGAGATAATCCTGGATATCGGTGGAAATCTGTTCTTCATTAAAATAATACAACGCTTCTTTGACTTCCTGCAATACGGTATAATCGTACATCCGGCATAAGGAGTCGAGAAACCCTTCAGGAATATATCCGGGATGTTCTTTTTGTTTCTTCTCGAAATATCCCCTTAAATTGGACATGGTTATCAATTTATCTTCATTGGCAAATGTATTAAAAAACTCATTAAAGATTTTAATGGAATCGCGACCGGAGAAACCTTTGTCTCCTTCCTGCTCGGATTCTGCAATAATCTTTTTTCGTAATCTGGCGGTAAATGCTTTCAAATCATCTTCCGATAACCAGGGAGGTATAAATCCGGTATAAATTTCCATTTTCAGAAGCAATAGATTTTTATCGCAGTACATTTCATACTTTTTTGGGTTTTTGATCCATTCCAGTAAACCTTCTGATTTTTGATTCATCCTGGATGCAATGATTATACGAGCAAAATTATGAAGCACTTTGGGAAGGAAATTGGCGTCGATATGCTTTCCGAAGACGTTACGATATATTTCTACTTCGGTTCGAATATCCATGACATAAGGGATTTTAATGTATTCGATCCTATCGAGAAAAGAATGCATGTTTTCAACATTCTTCTTATCTTCCGGATTCATTAGAGCCAGGAAAAGTGAATTGACATTCTCTTCTATATGTTCTACTTTATGGACACCTTCACTGATTATATTGTGTAATTCGATCAATCGTTCGGTGTTATGATTTTTAATATCCATCAAGGCATAAATTCCATTATTTGTGCGGGCAAAATTGGAAAACATATAACGCACACGGTTACTGTCCTTAAATAAAGAATCGAGCCTATACTGGAGCATTTCATTGGTAAACATATTCTGACGAAGGGGTTTATCTCCGGGATTGAACACACTTATTCCTTCACCAAGACGGCGATTAAAAATGTAAGGTGCGGCATAGAGCATTTCGAACACTTTTGAAGAACTATCGAGCTTTTCCAAAAGTGCCTTATATATTGAACTACAAATGGTACAAGGATTATCTCTGAAAACCCATTCGTATTCTTTTTCAGTAAATAATGAGTATTTGAACTGATCGTTTTTAAATAATTGATCGAAAAATTCACGGCGATATGATTTGGGAATACTCAAAATAGGGTTGTCGTGACTGGGGCAGGGGATTTCAACATAATCCTCATTATCCCTGATATAAATATGAGGTTTTGGGTAAAAACCTTTTGAATCACCATTCCCGTTATCGAATGAATTGGAGTATTTCTCAACGGAAGGAATGATATCGCTCTCTATAAAACCGCCAAGAGCATCTCGTTTCAAACGCCATACGGTTTCATATCTCAAGCCTTCCTTGGTATTGGAATACATTTCGAATTTCATTAAGAGATTATTGAGAAAGGTACTTTTTCCACATCCGGGAGGTCCTTCGAAGATATATATCTTATTCTGTTGTGTTCCCTGTCTTAATGCGCGGCTTAAATTAACTAAGCGGTTGGCGAATAACCGGTCGGCAAAAAAAGGCCGGTCGGATTCACTCACAAATAAACGATTGCAGTCATAATAGACAAAGCCCACATTTTCAGGATCATCGGGGTACTCTTCCAATCCCTCTTCGACATAGTACTTCATCATATCGTTAAATACCTGGAATACACTACGAATAATGGTATGTGGGTCCTTCGACAAATATTCCAGGAATGTATCAAAGGGAACGGGTTTCATCATTCGGTGAGCTTCTATTGTCTCGCTTAAATCTTTTACGGTTTTATATAACGCTTCCCTGTCGATGACTATGTTTTCGATATTTTCGGTCGGTTCCATTGTTTCCGCTCACTTTCTGTGTTATCACAGATTTTTCCTTGTCAATTTTCTGTTTTCCATCGTATAAAGAACGCGGCGTAACTGGGTTTCTTTTTTTCCCTGTATCACCTTTTCTTCAATTTCCGTGGTCTCCAGATTAACGGGTTTCCCCCACAAAAACTCGATTCCCATCATGGTATTGGGAATGAAATCCCTATACAGCGGTTTTCCCTCAAATTCATGAACCATATACAAAGAGCCATTAACGCTCTTCGATTGGTTCAATTCGATATGCGGAGGATGATAAAGAGTATCGAGTACCATCTGCTTATAATCTTCGGCCTTTCTACTCTTTACATAATATTCCCATACCATCCGTTCTTTATTCAATCGTTTTCCAACAACAAAAAGCTGGTTTCTATCCACGAATTCCTGATCCAGGAACGTATTGATAAAGAGAAAATCGCTGAAATTTTCGCGAACTGAAAAAATAAATTCCAGTCCTTTACCGGTATGAGTATTATAATCTTTTCTTTCCCTTGCGTTCTTGATTCTCTGGAACGAATAGGTGTAACGTCCTTTATTGGCCATTTCTTCGATGTACTGAAACAATCTCATCCCGAGAGCATAAGGATTTAATCCTACTCGAGGCATTGAAGTGACACCGGAATTTACCCGGGCATATTCGACTTCATGACCATAAATTCTCTCATCCGCAAGGAATAATCGTTCGTGCCAGTAACTGGCCCATCCTTCATTCATAATCTTAGAGCGAATCTGGGGTTGGAAAACCATGGATGTACTATGTACAACTTCGATAACCGATTTCATCCATATATTTTCTTCTTTGTTTAGAAATTCTGAGTTTTCCATGATGAATTGAACAACATCCAGCTTTTGAATTTTCCGTTCAGTCTTGTATTTTTCATACAAAGATTCAAACTCGGGATTTTTTCGGATTACTTCTATGAAAAATGAGTTGATATTTTCTTCACCGTTTTCCCTGATAATCTGATTATAACGTTCTATCTCCCTGACATACTCATGAGTACTTACTTTTTTTACATCCTGAAGGAAAATATCGAAATAATAATCGATTCGGTTTTTATATTTCTCTCTGTTCGGTGAATTGGCCTGGGATAATTCGCTGTAGTATCCGACAAGGTTGTCAATACCACGTGCAAACTCAATCACATAATCGACCCAACGGCCTTTTTCCGAGCGGAGCTTTGCAATGAGCCGTTTATCAGAAAGGGCTTTTCCATTAAAATCATAATCCCAGGTATGTTTAAAATACCCATTATTCTGG
>JAKAGC010000320.1 GCA_021817755.1 Acidobacteriota bacterium
ACATCGCGAAGTTTGACTTCACCTTCATCATCTTCCTGTTTGATAACCAGGTTTCGTAACTCTTCCAGGTCGCTGAATTTACCCGCTATCCTGACGATGAATTGCCCGTCTATGTCCTTAACTGTACCCGTAGGAAAGTCAAGGTTCGCCACAGCGATTGCCTGCGTAACTTGCATTAGAGAAACATTATAAGAATGTAATTTTTGGATATCCACGTTTACGCGGATTTCTCGTTCATCTCCACCGATAAAGTTTATCTGGCCGATTCCATTGAGTTTGGAAAGAGCAGGTTGAACGTTATCTTTAAGAAATTGATTGAATTCCACCGTAGGTAGATTGGATGTTACACCTAATCTGAGAATAGGTAGCTCATCCAGGGCGAATTTTGTAATCACCGGTTCCTTAATATCATCAGGCAAGTTCAAGCGGATGGCATTTATTTTGCGTTGTGCATCTTGTAAAGCCACATTAACGTCAGCAGTTTGGGTAAATTCGATAGAAACTACCGAAACGCTATCGCTCGATGTGGCGTAAATGTTTTTTATTTTATCCATCGAAGAGATCGATTCTTCGATAATTTTCGTAACTGATGTTTCAACTACTTTCGGTGAAGCGCCCGGGTAAACAGTCATAATCGAGACATAAGGCGGTGTAATTTTAGGAAGTAGTTCATACTTCATGTTATTATAACTAAACAGGCCTAAAACAATTAGAATGGTAAAGATCACCACTACTATTGTAGGCCGCTTTATTGAAAGTTCGGTAATGGTCATGTTTTATCTCCTATTAAAAAGGAAGGTTCAAACCCGTTTTATTTTGCGATTTTAACCGTAATTCCGTCTACCAGGTTGTTTTGACCGTTAGTGACAACGATTTCGCCTTCATTAAGTCCTTTAAGAACTTCCAGGTAAGTGCCCGCTTCAGTTCCAAGCAGGATATCCCGTACTTTGGCAATATTGTTTTCCACTACATAAACCTGGGGAGTCCGGCGGCTTCCCATTAAGCATTCACGCGGAATGACCAGGATATCTTTTTGATTGGTTAAGGGGAATATCAGACGTGCAAACATACCCGCTTTTAATGGATTTTCCTGGCTGTTGTCCAGACCGATTTCAACTCGGTAGGTATGAGATTCATCACTTTTAGAACTGATATTACTGATTTTTCCTAAATACGTAATACCCGGGTAAATATCTGTTGTGATATCCACTTTATCGCCTGTTTTCAACTTGAAAACATCTTTTTCAGCAACGTTTACCGTCACTTTCAATTTAGAAATATCCACTACATTAGCGATAGGTGTTCCCGGTTGAACCATTGTACCCCGGTCCACCAACCGAGAGGTAACGATCCCGGAAATAGGACTCGTAATACGTGTATCGTTGTACTGGCGTTTTGCTACCAGGTATTGAGCTTCTGCTGCTTTACATCCCAGACGTGCCGATTCGATTTCATTTTCGCTAACTGCTTTTGTATTAAAAAGCGATTCGTAGCGTTGTAAATCTTTTTTCGATTTTTCGTAGTTGACTTCTGCAGTTTTGAAATTGGCCAATTTTAATTCATCATCAACCTGGACCAATATTGAACCTGCCGAAACGTGATCACCCACCTGGGCTTTCACTACTTCTACCCTTCCAACTGTTTCAGATACCACCATTACATCCAGGTTAGCGGTGATAGTTCCCACCAGAGAAAGATTTTCCGATATCTGCTTACGTTCAACAGGGGAAACCGATACCGTTGGAGTCAGTTCCACATTGCCTGCTAGCTTAGTTTCTAATTTCTGTCTATTCCGAAATAAAACAAATACCACGATTAACAGTACGGCTAATATTACAGCGATAAATTTGAATTTTTTCATAATTTAATTCCTCCCTTAAATTAGGATTATTCTTCACCTGTCGATTTAGAGAGTCTGGCCCGAGCCAGTTCGTAATCGATGAAGGCTTCTGTACGGCTGACTTTGGCTTGCAGGAGAAAAACTTCTGCATCCAATAATTCAGAGTTGGGCGTTAAACCCGCTTTAAAACGTTCATTGGTTATCCGGTAATTTTCCTGGGCTTGTGTTACATTTGTCTCCGACATATCGATTTTTTCTTTGGCCTGGAGTAGGTCGAAGTAATTTTGTTGAACTTCCAGTGTTACCATATCTTTCATCTGGGATTCCAATGCTTTCGTTTTTCGATACTGGGAATCCGCTTGATATACCTGATAGGTCGTGGACTTCCAATTCCAAATATTGAAAGAGAGTCCAAGACTGATATCCCATGTATCTTGGAATTTTTTCTCAGTAGGCATGATTCGTGTATTTGGGTTGGACATGTAGTAGTTGGCTTCCAGTCCCAGTTGCGGGTATTTTCCTGAACGTGCAATTTTAATCGCGGCTTTTGATGCTTCAAGATTATATGTCATTGCTTTTAATTCAGGACGTTTCAGCATTGCTTTTTCCACTTCCTGTTTAACATCCCTTTCCAGGTTATCGATTCCACTCAATTTTGAAGCCGGTTCGATTTCTTTTTCAAGGGGAAGTCCCAGTAAGCTGTTTAAAGCCATCATTGCCATACGTACTCGATGTTTGGCTTCCAATTGGTTTACTTTAATACTAGATAATTGGACCTGGACTTTCAAAACATCGTTATTCTTTGCCAAACCCTGGTTATAGAAGCGTTGAACATCATTGAGATGAGATTCCACGAGGGTTACGTTTTCATCCAATAACTTTTTGAATTCCATTGCTTTAACCAGAGACCAATATGCATTTTTGATATCGAAGATCAATTGGCTTTTATCTTTTGCATTCATCTCTTTTGCTGCCAGTCGCTCCATTCTAGAAGCTTTAACTGCATTTTCAAGAGCAAATCCTGTAAAGATAGGTTGAGAAAGCTTTAATTGGAAATTGTAATAATTCAATATACTATCTGATATGACAAAATGCATTGGTTCAGTTCCCGGGAGTTCAAAATTAACTTCGAATGGGGGAATCTTACTTAAGCGTGTATAAGAGCCTTCAAATTTTAATGTTGGAAATAGCTTTGTACGAGTTTCCTTATATTTTGCATCAGCAGTTTGAACATCCATCAATGAAGCGAAATAAGATCTGCTGTAAGTTAGTCCGATATCGATGCTCTGCTCAACCGTCAAAGATATCTTATCTTGATTGAGTATTTGGAGCATTTCGGATTCCATCATGGCGTGTAAGGGGAAAACACTACTCAGTACAAATATACACAACACAATGAAATAAATTTTCGTTTTCATTTTCATTTCTCCTTCCTGTTTTTACATTTCCCGCCTTTGTTCTTAGCATTGATTTTGTCGGGATTACATTTTTTCCCTGGGCATCCGTCTTTGTTTTTTAACGCATGTCCGATTAATTCCATGGAATAATGGATCAATTCCGCTGCTGAAATATTATGATATTTCATCAAATGATCTTCTTCCAAGCTGATGGTACGAATAAAACCTCCCAGCATCCCATCCAATGCGAGAGCAGTTTTATATGGATCCACATCAGAACGGATAGAACCATCTTCTATTCCGTCTTTTATTATCTGAACCCCCATCATATACATTTCTTCTCCTTGTTCCATCAAATCCTTTATCATCGGGTTTTCATAAGAAAAATACTCCGGGTTCTTTTCTCTGTGGAACATGGATTCAAAATAGTTGGGGTAATCTTTATAAAATTGATAGAGTTTCTGTGCAATATGATATAATCGTTCAAGACCGCATGCATTTAAATCTATCGCTTCTTTGAAATAATTTTTTAAAATATCCATTGCTCGTTGAATAATGGCACAATATAATTCTTCTTTGCTTTTAAAATAAAGATAAATTGTGGCTTTGCTCAATTCCGCTTCCTCTGCGATTTCATCCATTGTAGTATTGGAAATTCCTTTTGAGAAAAAAATCTTCTCCGCCGCATCGACAATTGTATTCCGTCTTTGCAGTTTCTCGCGTTCGCGTCTATCGGCTATACCCATTAGACCTCCTTTTATTCTTTAAGTAACGACTTAGATGTTGGTCGACAGTTTATTGAATCTATTAAGTCTTACTTTCTGACCACCGGTCAGTAAGTAGAAAAAAGTATAATATATTTCTGTTGGTAATGCAATAGGGAAAGTGCAAAAAAAATTTTTTTTAATTAATGAAATAAATCAGAGAAGAAAAGTATCCGTTTATCCAGATTAGATCTTTCTCTTAACTGTAGGTAGCAACCTGGGCAGGCAGTGACTACAGTATCTGCTCCGATTTCTTCCAATTTGTTTTCTTTGCGTTTAAGGATTTTTTTTGATGTTGAGGGGAACCCGACTGAGAATATACCGCCAAAACCGCAACAGAGTGCAGATTTATCATCGATGAAAGACGATCCCAGTTTATTCATGAAATGTCGGGGAGCTTTATCTATTTTTAATGATTTTAGATTGTGACATGGATCATGCCATGTGAATTTCCCATTTTTAGTTCCGGTTGGTTTTAGTTTATCTTCATCCACAGGAACATTAGGAAGAAATTTATAGAAGAAATCCGTTAATTCGTAAATTTCGATTTCGGGATTTTCAATTTGATAGTGTTCCTTAAATGTAATTGTTCCTGTTCCGCAGGGAACTACAATATATTTAAACTTATATTCTGAAAATATTTTTTGATTTTTTTGACGAAGGGTAAGGAATTTATTTTTCCATCCCTGGGAGAGGAAAGGGAATCCGCAACATTGAAGATTGGATGGCGTAACCACACGCAATCCGTTTTGTTCCATAATACGGGTGATATCTTCAATAATGGCCGGATAAAACATAGTGAGAACGCACCCTGGAAACAGTAGGACATCGTATTCAGCTTGTGAATTCGATTTTCGTTTTTTCTCAATACTTTTACGTCGTCGAGGGATACCCAGGACTTTTTGCAAAGGTGTATGTGCAAGTAAATCTGTTACCCAGACCATTTTTTTAAAGAGAATCGATTGATAGAGAAAGAGAATTATTTTTTTTAGTAAGGGAATCTTACTTCCTTTTGCGGCTGTAACACGATGGTTAATCATCATTTCCGTGTATGCCACACCTTTTGTACATATGTTTTCGCAACTACCACATAAAGCACATTGATAAACGAATTGTTGGTTTCGCTTATTCGGTTCCAGACGCCCATCTCTTAAGGCTTTAATTATGTTGATTTTCCCACGAGGGGAGTTGGGTTCGGTTAGTTCGGCATTATAAACCGGACAAGAGAATAAGCAGTTGCCGCAATCGGAACAAATTGACGCTATTTTATCTATATCATTTATCTTTTCAGACATAGTTGATTCTCAAAAAAAATTCTGTAAATCTAAATTGTAACTTAGAAAAAATTTTACATCTTTTCATAATTATGAAGAGTTTTTCGGGGGTCCAGGGGGCGGTTTTGCAAAAAAGCACCCTGGGAAAACACCAATTCGTTTAAATGCTTTTTGATATTTTCCAATACCACATCCCATGAAAAATAGGTTTTCACATAGTTGTAACCCTTAATTCCTATTTGATTACGAATGTTCCGATTGTCATAAAGAGTG
>JAKAGC010000321.1 GCA_021817755.1 Acidobacteriota bacterium
TCCGGTGTCCAATCCGTAATTATGCTATCTTCACCCTTTCCAATCACTTCTACTCCCATCCCCAACAGGCGTTCTTCGATGAATCTATCCCCATCTTCTATAATAAAAAGTTTTCCTTTAACCCCTCCTGCGAATTCTTTTATCCGTTTTATAGGTAATGGATTAGAGATTCCCAGGGAGAGTATAGACGGATTTTGATTTAATGAAGCCAGAGCTTCCTTTACGATTATTTCTGCTTCTCCGTTAACGATGATTCCGTATTCATCCGTTCCAATAGTGTGTGAAACCAGATGTGAAGATTCCCCCCATTCCCGTATTGCAGGAATTCGGTTTTTAGAAATTGAATTATAATTCGCTCTAGCAATACCCGGCATTGTCATCCAGGCATTTATATTAGCAGGAAGTGGGCGTGGTTCTATTTTCCGAGGCTCTCCAGTAACCACAAGACCTTCTGAGTGGCAAAGAATTCCCGAAGCCAGAACAACTACAGGAGTTTTGAATTCGCGGCTCATATCTGCCGCAATTTTCGCAATGTCATACATTTCCTGGTGGTTTCTTGGTTCCAATATTGGAAGACGGCAGGACGCAAAAAAATATCTGGGATCAATCACATGCTGAGTACTTGACGGTACATAATCCGAAGCAGCATAAATTACAATTGCTCCTGCTTCCCCCGTATAAAACGCCCCTGTCGATATCGCATCTCCCGCCTGAAAAACTCCCGGTAGTTTCATTGTAACCACTGTATCGAAACCCGCTATCGCGTGCCCGATTGCCACTCCCATTGCCACCGCTTCATTCACCGACCAACCCACTTTCATCCGATCTTGAACAAGTGCCAACGATTTATCGATAACCTCCGTACTCGGGGTTCCAGGGTAACCATCAGCTGCATGGTAGCCCCCATGAACAACTCCAAGAGCAAAAGCTTCATTTCCTTGTAATATAAATTTACTCCCCGCAGGGCAGTCGATGATTTGTTTAAAATTTGCCATTTAAAGCCTCCGTTGTCTTAATAATCAACTCAAAAAAAATCAAAATTATTCGAATTTAGGTAACTATTGTAATGTAAAGGTGAGAATTTGGGGGCAGTGTTTAAAATGGTGGGATGATGACCAGGTCTGTAATATCAGTAAATAGTAAGTACAGATCCACGAATCGGTTTATTTTCAATTTCATTTAAATATCATATCAATAAAAAAAAATCCAGTCAATACCATCCAATTGATTCAAGTAAAAAAAGTCCTATTAATAAGTTTTTCGGGGGGATATGGGGGGCCGTTTTTCACCCCCCCCCCCCAATATTCTATTATCTATGTTCCAATGCGTATTTTCTTCCTTCTTCAAGAGCCATCAAGTTCTTATTCACAATGTCTTCACCTTTCCGGTTAAAGATAAAGCGGACACCCTCTTTCATTTTTTCAAAAGGGATATCGATAAAAACTGAAGCTGCTCCTGCAATAACCATATTTACCCCTCTTGCATTTCCTGTATTTTTTGCGATTCCATCCCCATCAAAGGATATATGGTGCGGTTGTTTCTCTACTTCTGCCAGAATCGATTCGATCGCCGGATAATTCGGTATATTGATAAAGGGATTTTTATTTGTAATAATCCATCCCTCTTTAGAGAGGAAAGGTAGGTAGCGAAGCGATTCCATCGGTTCAGCAGAAATAATTAAATCTGCACGCCCCTCCGGTACAAGGTCCGAATAGATTTCTTTATCTGAAATACGCAGATGAGATAGAACCGCGCCTCCACGTTGAGACATTCCGTGCACTTCTGCTTGTTTCAGAAAGAGGCCCGAATCCACAGCAGCGTATCCGATAACCGTCGCGATCGAGAGAATTCCCTGTCCACCCACCCCAGCAAGTACAATATTACATTTCATCTTCTGTCTCCTATTATTCGTTCGATTTTTCTTTGTCCTTACTCGCGTGTAGCTTGTAAGTCTGGACACATTCACGAGTCGGAACGATCACTGAAGGACCATTGTAGGCGATTTCTTTTTTGATGATTTCCACGAATTCGTTATGATTTTTAGGCAGTGGGTTGATGATGTGGAAATGTTCTTTTTCCACTCCCAATCCCAGGCAGATATCCTGGATTCGTCCCAAAGCATGAGAATCCTGACCTCCTGTCATACCCGTTGTTGAATTATCCACGATAAAAACAACAATATTCGTCTTTTCGATCACCACATCAAGTAAACCCGTCATTCCGCTATGAGTAAATGTCGAATCCCCGATTACGCAGCATGATGGAAATAATCCTGCATCCGCAGCTCCCTTCGCCATTGTAATTGAAGCCCCCATGTCCACACAACTGTTGATCGATTCAAATGGAGGTAACGCTCCCAGTGTATAGCATCCGATATCCGAGAAAATGTGACCATCCCCATATACCGATTTAATAGCTTCATTAATTGCTTTATAAGTATCGATATGCGGGCATCCTTTGCATAGTGACGGAGGACGCTGTGCAAGCATTGATGGAGCCGCATTACCCGTTAAATCTTCCATCCCCATTCCCATACGCACAATATTGGGGCTTAATTCACCATCTCTCGGTATTTCACCGCTCATCCGCCCTTTCATTTTACCCGTACGGTTCAGCATTCCTCTTAATAGTTCTTCAACTACAGGCATACCCTCTTCAAGTACTAAAATTTCATTGCATTCGTCCACCATTTTCGCAATTTGAGGAACAGTAGGTGGATATTGGCTGATTTTCAAAACAGGATAAGGGCAACCCGTATCCTGGAAATTTTCCATCAGGTAATTGTAACCCAAACCACAGGCAATGATACCAAGGCTCTTATCTTTGCCCTCCATATATTTATTAAAGGGAGAGTTAATAGATTCTTCCAAAAATTTGTTTTGCAGTTCCAGAAGGTGTTTATAGCTTTTACGTGCAATAGCTGGAAGCAGTACATATTGCCGTTTGTTTTCCGGGAGTTTCATCTTATTTTGTTCGATTTTTTTTCTTGGAACTACACCCCCGCGGCTGTGGGCCAAACGCGTTGTGATTCGAATCATCACCGGGATTTTATATTTTTCAGAAAGATCGAAACCATAAAAAGCCATATCATACGCTTCTTGAACATTGCAGGGTTCCAGGATAGGTATCATGGCAAATTTTCCGAAGAATCTGGAGTCCTGTTCATCCTGTGAGGAGTGCATCGATGGATCATCTGCTGATACAATAATTAATCCTCCATTCGCACCAGTCAAAGCCGAATTGATAAACGGGTCAGCCGCCACATTCAATCCCACATGTTTCATTGATGCAATTGCACGTTTTCCTGCGTAAGACATACCCAGGGCTGCTTCTACCGCGGTTTTTTCATTTGCGGACCATCTCCTATGGATGTTTTTTTCTGCGGCTTCTTTTGAATGCTGCGCATATTCCATAATTTCCGTAGAAGGAGTACCCGGGTAAGCGTAAAAACCGGATACGCCCGCGTCGATAGCTCCTTGCGCAATCGCTTCGTCGCCTAATAATAACATCTTTTTGGTATCCAAATTGACCTCCTCTTCTTCGTTTTTTTCGCAGTATCAACCATTACCGGCTTAATCCCGGGGAGGTATAAATATAGAACCGGTGAACAGCGATACGATTAAATTTTTTTTCGGACTTTTTATAAAAAAAATACTAAACCCAATTGTAGTAAAAAATTCGTCATATTGCAAGAAAAAAATCTCCGAAAATGATTTTTCTCTTTTTTTTTCTATCTCAATTCGATATAATCTATTTTATGAAAACCTATCATTTTGTTGTTTCAGGACGTGTCCAGGGTGTCGCTTTTCGATACTATACCGTTAAGAATGCAGTCAACAATCGAATAAGAGGTACTGTCCAAAATCTCGGTAATGGTGATGTCGAAGTATATGCCCAGGGCGATGATGAAAGTATAAAACGTTTTGAAAATTTCCTTCGTTCAGGCCCTCCTTCCGCAAGAGTAGAATACCTTTTAAAGGAAGAAATCAATACCTCTGAACTATTTCAGGGATTTGAAATAATTTATTAATTTTTTTTAAAAAAATGTTGACACTTATTTGAATCTATGATATAAATATTAGTGCAGTAACGGAGTAACAAGATGCCTATTTATGAATATAAATGTGATGCATGTAACAAAACTTTTGAGGTGCTTCAAAAGATTAACGAGGAGCCTCTCCATTCTTGTCTTTACTGCAACGGTCATGTAGAAAAACTGGTTTCCGCTTCTTCCTTCCAATTTAAAGGAAGCGGATGGTATGTCTCTGACTACAAAAACAAAAACAATAATTCAAGCAGCAAAACGTATTCGTCTGGCAGTACTAACAATATTAACACAAACTCAGGAAAAGACGAAAATGCTACAATTAAATAGCCTTTCCATCTCTCCCCCCTTAATATAAATACATATCTCCCACCTTTACCGTACAGGTCCCCCGCTACATGGGGGACCCCTGCCTTTTATAACGGATTTTTCCCCCTCTTTCAATATCTTCTATTCATCTTAATATTTAAACTTTTTCTTATTACTTTTTCTTTCTTAAATTCCATAAATGTTTTTCTCTCAAAAGGCAAAAATTTTGGAAGTATGAATTTCCAATATCCTTATATATTAACAATATAAGGGGAAACTAAGCCCATAGCTCTTGAATATTTTTTATTTTTTGATATAATAGCATTTTTTTCTAAAATTCAAAGTAGAAGGAGATTTACCATGCAGCGAAACAAGACCGCAGTCATTGCTATCGGAGGAAACTTTTTATCTGATGGAAGAAGTACCACCGAAGAACAACTTGCACGAGCATATAAAGCCGCTGAATTAATCAGGGTAATGGTAGTAAAAGGATTTAAAGTAGTAGTCGTTCATGGAAATGGACCCCAGGTAGGTATGTCATATTTAAGACAATTGGAAGGACAGAAAGTTGGAATTCCTCCTGTGAACCTCGCCTTGTGCAATGCACTCACCCAGGCAGAAATCGGTACACTTTTGGAATTGGCTATTGTGAATACCGTTAATCGTGAAAAACCCGATTTCGATATTCTTACTCTCGTTAGCCAGGTCGAAGTCAAAGGCGATGACCCCGCATTTCATAATCCCACCAAACCAATCGGCCCATTTATGACAAAAGAAGAAGCCGATAAAATGAAAGAATTATTTCCCGATTGGGTCATTATCGAAGACAGTGGCAGAGGTTACCGTCGAGTTGTTCCTTCTCCTGTTCCTGTAAAAGTTTTTTCTTCCGGAGGTATTTCCGATACTTTTAAAACGGCAGATGTCATTATTTCCGGTGGTGGGGGAGGGATCCCCGTTGTCCGAAACCCCCAAGATAATACATTTCATCTCGTTGATAGTGTTATCGATAAAGATCGTACCGCTTTCCTTATTGCTCAAGAAGTTAAAGCCTCTCATTTTATTCTGCTCACCAATGTTCCCCATGTTAGTATCAATTTCGGAAAACCCAACCAGCAAGCTCTTTTTGATATTACTGTCGATGAAGTCAAGAAGTATAGAGATGAAGGACACTTTCCTCCCGGTTCCATGGGACC
>JAKAGC010000322.1 GCA_021817755.1 Acidobacteriota bacterium
GAGATTCATGCGCTTGGAGCGGTGTTTCTAGAACAAAGCGATTTGAATTATAAAAACCTCATTGCTATATATGAAGGAATCGGCAAAAAAAACCTGGCAGATGAGTTAAAATTTAAATTGAATAAAAAATAGCGGGATTTATCGATTTTTGCCCAAAATTAATTTATATATGGGGAGCTGCTGCTTAATAAAAATTCGTTCAAAAATGGTCTGATACTCAAAAGGTTTTATGCCGTCGGGAAGTTGATCGAGGATATGATAGCCATATTGATGAGAAAGCGCTTCTGCTGCTTCGAAATATTCTTTATGATCGGTTTTTAACCAGATAAAACCATTGGGAACAAGCCGGGAAAGGGCGAGTGAGAAGAATTCATCGATTATAAAACGAAACCGCTGGTGTTGGCTTTTTATCCAGGGATCAGGGAAGAAAATACATAAACCGAATACTGAGTTTTCAGGAATGATGGGGATTAAATCGAGGATATCGCATAACCCAATCCGCGCATTGTTTATTTTGCCTCTTTTGATCCGGTTACAACTTTTTACGACTCGTTTGTATTTGATATCTAACCCGAGAACATTTAATCCGGGATTATTCAATGCAAATTCTTCGACTGTATGACCGTAGTAACAACCAATATCCATAATCAGGGGATTTTGGGGATTGGGGAAAATTTCCAGGAACTTCTCTTTTAATTCGGGGAGCGTATACAGGAGTTCACGCAATTTGACGGCCTCGAACAAGTAAGGGTTGTTATCATTAAGGGTGGGTGTTTCACCGCGCCTCAATTGAATCAGCCATCTACCGTATTGATTAAGCCCGTATTCCGACTCTTCCTGTTTAGTGGGTGTATCCTTTGGAAATTCAGAGGATACCGGGTCATTTTGGGGTAGTTCATTGTCTGGGGTGGGATTATCCTGCGAGGTATCGGGAGGATGTGTAAGGGATTCCTTGATATCCTGGATATCGGGCAGCCGGAAATGTTTTATAATATCTTCCACCAGTGGTTTTATACCGTTAAAATATTCCCGGTATAAATCCAAACCGCGAGTGATGGTATTCTGATCGAGTTCTTTTTTTCGGAGACGGTGGTACTCTTTGAGGAAATAATAGTATGGGGCAGAGGACCACATTTCAAGGATTTCACCATACTGAATATCGACATAAATGGAATTTTGCAACTCTTCGAGTTCCTTAAACAGGGGATATGCTTCGGAGGGAGTATATATTTTTCCCCGGCGGGTAAGTTCCAACGCATGGGCAATTTTTTCTAACTGGTTTTTAAAATAGGATCGTGTTTGTTCGAAGAATTCTTTTAAGTTCTTGATATTCTCTTTTTTATATAGGGTGGGAAACTCTTTCAAATGCGCGAAATCCACCTGTTTACGGGGAAATACATAGGTTTGTAATGCCTGGTACAAGGGGATATGGGGTATTTCGGTAAAGATGCCGCCTTCTGTCCCGTTTAAGATAGTGGTATGAGGGTATTTATTGGCGAGACGGGCAAGGAAATTTTTGTACAATATCAAGCGTTCGGATGTAATGGTTTTATTGCCGAAAATATCCAGGGTTTCAAGGGTACGCTTATCGGAACCGATGGAATTTTTTTCGAATCGCTGCCGGTCTTCGAGTTCCTGTGAGTATTCGAGGTTTTTTTCTTCCCAAGATGTGCCGCGGCAATGATTACGGGATTGTGTAAATGCGAAATCCTGACCGAGAAAGATAATGGGATTCAATCCCATTTTAACGGCAGCATCGAGGGCGATGCTGATTACAGACCCCCATGCTTCGATTTCCCCGAGGGGTTCGCTGTGAACTTCCAGAACCCGGACAATGGGTTTTCCAAGGGACACGGTAAAAATTTGAGAGGTGAAATCTTTAAAAATTCGCTGTGAAATGCCTGCATCTGCGATTAAATAATTATTATAAGTTTTTTCAGTGCCCTGGATGTGAAGATAATTTTTGTACGAGGGATCGCCTACTGCGACAAAATGGGGTTGTATGCCTCTTTTTAGCAAGGGTTTTAATGCGGTATCGACTGCGACAATAACGGCACGGTCTTTGATCTTTTCAAGGTACAGGATGTTCTTATCGAGGGATGGACCGGCAGATATGATAAAACAGGGGGTATCTTTGAATGCATTCTTCAAACGAGCAAAGGGCCGGGTTTTAAGAATCATGGGATAATTATTGACAATGTTCCGCGGCACCATGTAACTTTCGGCTAACCGGGTTTTAAAATCATATAATTGGGATTTGATTTCGAGGTCGATGGCTTCCCTTGCTTTTTTAAAATAATTGGCCATTAAACGTGTTTCAGAAGGAAGCTCGATGGATTCGAGGGTGTCGAAATTGGCGAGATTTAAAAATGCGTAAATTACTTCGGGCAGATTGGACAAATCGGTTCCGATCAAATAGAAAAAATCTTTACGTCCGAGAAGTTTATACCAGTGAACTGTCTTAAGCGAATGGCGGACGATTTCAAGATTGGGTTCCAGGAGTAAAACGCGTGTCATGGGGTCTTTGGTTGCGAATATCTGTTCGAGGTGATAGCCCAATCCGAGGCCAAGTATGATGATGTGATCCGCTTCCAGGTTTTTTCCGCGCAAGATTTTGGAACTCTCATCTACGGGATCAAACCGGGAGTGAATGTAATAGGGGGTATCTCCGGAATGGTAGATAAGGGTTAATGCACCGGATTTGGCGGGTTGGGTTTCCACATTGTGTGTGGTAGCGGTGTCGAGAAATTGAAGAAATTGGGGGTATTTTTTACTTATTCCCGATATATTGTCATCATAGATAGTCATTTTTCATTTTCCGTGAGACGATTTAGAATATATTGGGCTCGTTTTAATTCGTATATGTAAATAGGATGCTGAGGGTCCCGGGTAAGAAGACTATTTAGTATGGGGATGGATTCATTGGGTTTCCCACCTTCGATAAGGCAGTGGGCTTTGATTGCGAGGAGTGGGGTATGTTCCTTATGGATTGACAAACCTTTATCTGCATAAGAAATGGCGCGGGTCCATTGTTGGAGTTGAACTGCGCTGCGAGCCATTACTTCCCAAAATTGCTTGATTTCGGGATATGTACGGGTAAGTTGAAAGGCGATTTTTATTTTTTCTTCCGGGTTTTCTATGGTGGATAAATAGTAAAATGCCATTTTGGGTGAGGGATCCCGTTGGTATTCCTGTTTAATCAGTTCCCGGTATTCTTTTTTCTTTTTTTCTTTCTCTTCATCGGCGCGTTGATCGATTATCCAGCCGTAATGATAAATGGGAATGTTTGTTATGGTGCTGGATAAATGGAGTGAATGTATGGAATCTCCAACGAGTTCATGAATTGCACCGTGGAAACGGATACCTTCATGATTTCTGAATACGCGAATGAGAGGGGAAGGGATATAGCCTTGTGCCAATGAATGGAATTCGTGTGGTAGTGTGGTTATACTTTTCCAATTGATATCCTGGTATTGGTCGGAAAAATTGATTTGCAAAAGGGAATAGGCATCTTTTTGTTTTTGGGCTATTATCTCTTTTAAACGGAGGAAATCTTCTTTTAAAATGTGTTCGTCTATATCCAATACAATAACCCAATCCTGGGTGGGAAGGGTAAGGGAGTAATTGCGGGCCTCAGAGAAATTGCGGGTCCATTGAAAAAAATGATAGGGGATATGGTAGGATTTGACGATTTGATTGCTTTGATCTGTAGAGCCGGTATCGACGAGTATCATTTCGTCCATAAGCTCTATATGGCGATCGATAAAAGTGGGCAGGTTTTTTTCTTCATTTTTATATATGGCGCAAAGCGAAAACCTGGGCTTTTCAAAAATTTTTTTATCTAAATTCATTTACAATCCATCAATGGGATATGACATGTTTGATTAATTCGGTCATGGGGTAGTTTTTCTTAAATTCTTCATAATTTTTCCGGCGAAGAAGTTTCATGTTTTCGATATCATTCAGGAGCGACATGGAGGTTTCGATGAGGTCATCGTATTGAACGGAGGTAAGGGAAACGGAGGGGTATGGGTTATATGCGGAGGCTTCCGAGACAACGAGGCAATTGTTATTGAGGAGATAGGAGATGCGAACGGCTTCGAAGAGTTGGGTTGAGTAGTGGTGGATATTGAGAATCATTTTAGAGCGTTTGATCCATTGATCGCGTTTTTCTCCATACACACCGAATAGAACTTTCACTTTGCAGCGTTTATCCAGTTCGGAGAGAATGAATTGGCGGCGTGGGCCGATGCTTCCATAGAACAGGATATCTATATTGCGGTCATTATTGGGGATGACGGGTATGGTCTCCAGATTGGGGTGGAAGCCGGGGATAAGCAGTTTTGCTTTAATCCCCATATTTTGCAGTAGGGCAATATTTTCATTGGAGTAGTCCCACACCTCAGAACCGTGTTTGAGAATATTTTTAATATTATCAGTGAAAGGGAAATCGTTTGAGAAGAGTTGTTCGAGTTGGTAGGGGATATAGTTGAAGGAAGGGATAGAGGAATTGAAATTTAAGAGGTGGTAACCGACAAGGATATTTGTGTGTTGGGGGGACATTTGGTTTACGGCAAAGTCGCAATTGAGGTTATTTGAGTGTAGGGCGCTTACCAGTAGTAATGCGATTTCGCGGAAGCAGGCTGCGTGGGGATTATCGGGGGGGGCGATCAGGCAAACTCGGTATAATGGCATAATACTCCTCTAAAACAAGATGTTTAGTAATTAGGGTCAGGGTTTATTATAGAGTGAGGGGTAGCAATTGTCAAATATGTGGTATTAAGTAAAAATAAAAGAAAAATCAAAAAAGTTGGATTACAAAATAGCGTATTACACCAGAATAAAGAAAAAACCTAAACTAAACAGAAGTTTTGTCAGGGTCCAGGGACGGGTTTTTCAAAACGAGTCCCTGGTGTTTAAGTACTATTTAACCTTATATCTATTTTCCTGGTTGAAGAATGTCACATCCGCGTAGCCCGCATAGATTTTTGCCGCGTGGTTCACTCCTTCCGGGATATAGTAGCTATCGCCTTTAGAGAAAGTATGTTTCACACCGGCGATAAAGAGATCGATTTTCCCATTAACAACGATTCCCCATTGGCCTGCGTGGTTGTGTTCCGGTAGTTCCACATCCTCGCTAAAGTCCATAAAAACAATCTGGTGGCCTGTGCTTTGGGATAGGTAGGCTTGAATGCCGTTAAGGGGGATATCGGCTTGGGGTAGGTTGGTTATTGGATCCGGAAAAATATTAGGCATGAGTTATCTCCTTGAGTTGAGAATATATTTCATAAGAAAAATGATACATGAATTGGAGGGGAAAATCAATGAGTGGGGTGAGGAATGGGAAGGTATTATAGGAATGGAAGGTTGTAATAGGGGGTAAACGGTAGAGAGTTGTGGGATTATAATAGTAAGTCTAAGGTTGTAAGTTGGGATTTGCCGGATTTTGGTTGAATAATGTAGGCTGTAAGCGTCGCTTTACCGGATTATAGCCGAGAGTTGCCTCATTTGAGCCGAGCGATGCCTCATTTGAGTCGAACGATGCCA
>JAKAGC010000323.1 GCA_021817755.1 Acidobacteriota bacterium
CACCGGATGTTTTGAATACGATAAAGTTGGGATATTGAAATGCTTCACCGGGCGAAAATTCTGCTATATCTTCAAAAATAGCGGCTATAGAGTTATTCATGGAGGTGTCACTGATTATAATCAGTATCCGGTATTCCATGTTTTGGAGCGAATAGGTCCGATATAGAATAGGAATGCCGTATTTTTCCGAGAGTTTCTCTGTCACTGTTTGCATATCGAGAGTTTGACCCTGCTTCGGTGTCAGTTTGAGCTTACGGGAAATTTCTCGGATGTTTTGAAGTGAGAGTAAATCCTGAAATGTAACCTGAAAATCGGATTTACGAATCAGATTCGCAAGCTGTACGGAATTTAGGGAATCACCGCCCAATTCATAAAAGTTATCGAGAACACCGATAGGACCAACCCCGAAAAATTGTTGAAATAGAGACGCAATAGCCTTCTCTGTTTCGTCTTGCGGCGGTGTATAAGGAGTTCCCAGCGATGGGCGAGGTCGTAACGAAGATGAGGACTGTATCGGTGCTGCACCCATATCCCCGGATTGCTTGAGCTGGTCTGAATTCATCGCATCCTGCCCGGGTTGTGGCGTCTGGGAATAAGAGGTAGACAGGTTCCAGAAATTGACAACTGCTGGATAAGGATAGGTATCGAAGGAATAAAGAGGAAGAGGAATGCGGTTCCTGGTTTCATTTTCATAAAAGTTTTTCCAATCGATAATTACTCCATAAGCCCATAATTGACCGATTTTATTCAATAGAAAATAGGTATCTGTTTGTGTATCATCGGGGTGACGCATCAGGTTGATGGATATATGACGGGGGTTTCGTTCTTTATGCTGCATAATAAAAGTGCTTAAGGTTTTCCCCGGTCCAATTTCGATAAAGAGAGCGTCCTGGTTTTGAAGTAATTGAGAGGCACCTCCGGCAAATTGTACCGTTTGCCGCAGGTGTGTAGCCCAATATGCGGGTGACATTGCATCCGCAGGCGTTATCCATGTTCCGGTTACATTGGAAATATAAGGTGTCTCAGGGGTGTTTAACGTGATGGTTTTTACCAGTTCGATGAATGGTTCCAATATGGGCTCCATCATCGATGAGTGAAAAGCATGGGAGGTATGAAGTGCTCTGGCTTCAATTCCTTTTTCTTTTAATGTTAATTGAAGTGCGTTTATGTCTTCATGAGTACCTGAGACAACACACCGTGAACCTGTATTTACAGCCGCAATAGAAAGAGCTGGAGTGAGATAATTAACTAATTCATCGGGAGATAGGGGAACACTTAACATGGCACCCGAAGGGATTTGCTGCATAAGTTGCCCACGTTTGAGAACGAGTTTTAATGCATCTTCCAGGGAAAATACATTTGACAGATGAGCTGCTACGTATTCACCGATACTGTGCCCGATCATGGCAAAGGGTTGTATTCCCCAATGCATGAGTTGTTTGGAAAGTGCATATTCGATGATAAAAAGCAGGGGCTGTGTGTACTGAGTTTCATTAATATCTATAGCAGGGGTATTGGATGCGGATGGATATAGAATTTCTTTGAAATTCGTTCCGCTTAATGTGTTCAAAACTTGAAAGCAACGCTCCATTTCTTTACGGAAAACTGGTTCTTCTTTGTAAAGCTGAATTCCCATATTGACATATTGCGAGCCTTGACCGGGAAACATGAAGACCGCTTTCGGACGGTAATCCTTTTCAAGGTGTTGAGTAAACGGCGGCAAATCCGGATTAGTCAAGACATTCACGGGGGAAAGGGAAGATGAACATACTCCCATCCGGCGAAATCGGAGCGATTTTCTTCCAACTTTCAATGTATAAGTCGCATCGGCCAGGTTAACTCCTTGATTGTTTTTAAAGTACTCCACCAGATGGCGAGTATTTCTATCCAAAGCCCCTTCGCTTTGTGCTGAAATCAAAAGAAGCTGATGTTCTCGCGAAGATGAAGAAGGCTGAGGTTTGGGAGGTGCTTCGATGATTGCATGCGCATTGGTTCCACCGATACCGAAGGAACTTATACCTGCTCTCATGGGTAGATTTGACGGTTCCCAGGGAGATAATGCGGCATTGACATAAAAGGGGCTGTTTGCGAAATCGATTTCAGGGTTTGGATGTTCGAAATGAAGCGTCGGTGGGATTAAGCGGTGTTTCATTGCCATAATCGTCTTAATGAGTCCTGCTGCACCTGCTGCTGTGTCCAGGTGACCGATATTCGTTTTCACTGCACCCAATGCAATTGAGTGTTTTTTATTATTTTTAAAGACTTTCTTCAATGCATTGATTTCTACCGGATCACCCAATCGCGTACCAGTGCCGTGGGTTTCAATGTAAGTAACCGTTTCCGGTTCGATTTCCGCCATTTGGAGCGCAGCCCAGATTACTTCAGCTTGACCCGTAATACTAGGCGCAGTAAAACCTACTTTACGGTCTCCATCATTATTGATCGCTGTTCCTTTGATTACAGCATGGATTGTGTCCCGGTCTTTTTTGGCACGGTTCAGCATTTTGAGAACAACTACTCCTGCACCTTCACCGCGGATAGTCCCTGACGCTTTGTCATCAAATGCACGGCAATGGCCATCTCTGGAACCGATCATTCCTTCCTGGTAGACATACCCTGTTTTGCCCTGGTGAGTCAAGGATACACCCCCTGCCAGAGCCATGCGGCATTCGCTGTTTATAAGTGCCTGACACGCGAGATGAAGCGCAACCAATGAAGTGGAACAGGCGGTCTGCAAATAAAACGAAGGTCCCTTAAGACCGAGTTTATAGGAAATCCTTGTACATAAATAATCTTTTCTTAAATAAGTGGCTGCATATCCCATCAGGGTATTGGCACGGTCGGAAAGGAGGTTATAGGCTTCCCAGTTAATCGCAGTGGATGCCCCTGCATATAATCCGATTAGCTGGGAATAGGTAGAGGGATCATAACCGGCATGTTCGAGAGCATGCCAACAACATTGATGGAAAATTCTGACCTGGGGGTCCATGAATTCGGATTCGATGGGTGTATAATTGAAGAAAACCGAATCGAAATATTCCTGATCCTCCAGGAGTCCGCGGGCATTAACATAATTGGGATTAGAGAGTATCTGTTGTTTAATCCCTGCTGCAAGGGATTCTTCCTGAGTGAAAAAGGAGATGGTTTCTTTTCCGTTTTTCAAGTTTTCCCAGAAGTGTTCAATATCAGGAGATCCGGGAAATCTCCCTGCCATTCCGATTACTGCGACTTCAAATCCGGTTTCGTTTTGGGAAGTCTGATTGTATTCAGTCATCGAGGTTTCCTCCTCTTCTATTCATGCGTTGTTTCATCCTGCTTTTTCCTTCGTCCAAATCTTCGGTTCGTTGTGCCATGGTTTCCAGGAAGTTTTCTTCCTCTCCTCCTTTTTCTAAATAATTGGCGAGGGAGTGGATGGTGGCATATTCAAAAAGAGTCATGACCGGGATATCGCGTTTGAGTATTTCATTTAATCTCGTGTTGACCTGAATGAGTTTCAACGAATTGCCGCCTAATTCAAAGAAATGATTGTGTACCCCCACTTTTTCCAGTTGCAGTACTTCTTGCCAGATCGAGGCTATTGTTTTTTCAAGATCGCTGCCTGGCGCAATGTAACTCTCTTCCGCCACTTTTGCGGTATATTCGGCATCGTACTCTTCCAATGCTTTCTTATCCACTTTCCCGTTGTACGTTAATGGGATGCGCTCTATAAATATGAAATGAGAGGGCACCATATAATTGGGAACCCGCTTCTCAAGAAATTCTCTTAATTGTGATATGGGGATACTGGTTTCCGAAACGAGATAAGCACATAAAAACCGTTCACTACTCTTATCCTGGCGATGAGTAACTACCGCTTCTTTTATAAGAGGATGAGTGAGCAAGACTTTTTCGATTTCACTTGTCTCTACCCTGAATCCTCTTATCTTTACCTGAGTGTCCATACGACCGAGAAATTGAATCACATATTGACCAGATTTAGCCACATCCGGAACCCATCGTGCAAGATCTCCTGTTTTGTAAAATATGGTTTGGTTATTTTTGTGTTGATGCAGGGGGGCTTTTGTGAACCCCACTGCGTGGGGGACTATCTCATCCGACTTAATTATCGAAAGTGTATTTTCTGGTTTTATATTATCTTGATCTTCAATATAATTGTATTGTGAATTGCCCCCCTGCACCCTCTTAAGACTTTTTGACATGAAATCATTCTTATCAGAAGTTTTGTCGGGGTCCAGGGGCGGGTTTTTCAAAACGAGCCCCTGGAAGGCAATAAACCGTTCATTTGTTAATTCCGGGTGGTTGAGGTATCCTGGGGTAGTTCCGGTTCCTGAGATGCAGAGTTGGCCAGGTACGCCCAGGGGGACAAGATTGGAATAGGTATCGAGGATATGAATTTGTGTGTTTTGGATAGGAGTACCGATTGTTGGAGTTTTGCGATAGGATTGGAAATGATCGAAATCGATATACTGGGCAATACAACCGATTGTAGTTTCTGTTGGGCCATAGTGATTGATAATTTCAAGAGAGGGGAGAATGGTATGGGCTTTTTCTACTGATTCCAGGTGAATCGGTTCTCCACCGCAAACCAAGAGGCGGAGGGTTGTGCAGTTTTCCGAAGTAAAGGCAGGGTTTTGTACGATGACTGATAAGAGGGATGGAGTAATTTTTAAATAGGTAATTTTGTTTTCCCGGATATATTCGATCATATGACCAGGCATCAGGTAGGTATCCCTTGAGATGATATGGACCGCGGCACCTGCAAGCATTGGCGGAAAGAGTGACGTATAACCCAGGTCGAATGCATAGGATGAGGTGAGAATGGATTTATCGGACGCAGTCAAGTTGGCTTTGGAAATAAACCACGTACAATAATTGACCAAATTGGAATGAGTAATTATGACTCCTTTGGGTTTGCCTGTTGTACCCGACGTATAAATCACATAAGCCGGGGATGAAGGGGAAACTGGAATATCTGTTGTTTCCGGCACTTCTTTATATGAATCTGTTTCTAATTCTGTCTTTTGGTCCTGGTAGAAAAGAATTTCGCGGGGATAGCCTTCGAGTTTGTTTTGAATTGAAGGTTTATCATTTGACGAAACCGAAACGATAACCAGTGAAGCGTTACTATCGTTTAACATAAAGGAAATCCGTTCCGCAGGATAATCGGGATCAATGGGCATATATGCTGCCCCTGCACGCAAGATACCTATAATAACCGGTAGCATTTCTATAGATGGCTGGGCAATGATACCCACTATAGAACCTTGAACCACTCCTTTAATCGTAAGAAGGTTTTTCAGTTGAAGGGTTTTCCGGTTCATATCCCGGTAAGTTAAAATGGAGACAGTCGAAGTGGGTAATTGGCCTTGCAGGTGGGTATCAAAAGATATTCCTGCTACTGAGATGTTGTCCGGGGTTTTATTTGCCTGTTTTTCGAAGAGGGAATAATAGGTTTCTTCTGAAGGATAAGGAGACGTTGTGTCATTCAATTCCATTAGTAGGCGGTTTTTTTCTTCCATATCAGAACATCGATATCCTGAAT
>JAKAGC010000324.1 GCA_021817755.1 Acidobacteriota bacterium
GAAATATCTACTATTTAAACCCATTAAACCCCAAATTTAAGTTTTCCAAATTGGTTGCAAATTTCCCGGCGGTTATGTCATAATATATTCCCTGGAAAATTTTTGTGAGGTTAAATGATGAGGAACCCGTTGCTTGTATTATTGCGTGATATACGTGGAATATTTTTATCTCCTGGGCGAACACTTGGTTCTTTAATGGAAGAACGCCGATGGGTTGCCTTATTATTATTACTTATAGCTCTCTTCGCCCTTCTGAATTATATAACCTATCCCATCCAGCGCGGTAAAATGGCCGAGCAAGCACTTCTTACCGGTTATCTTTCCGATGATCAAGTCAATTCCTATTTAAATACAACCATGTTTTCACGTATTGCCTTTTGTGCTTTTTCAGCAGTAAAACTATTCGTTTTTATCTCTCTCGGTGCCATGTTTCTTTATCTTTTTTTCGGGATTGGTGGGGCTGAAGGCTTTTATTCTAATTATTTTGCTATTACTGTAAATGCTTCTTTTATCGATTTATTTTTCCAGGAATTTTTTATTTTCCTCACAATGATGTTTTCCCACGATTTTTTGCTTTATACTCGCCCCTTCACACTTTTATTCAATCCTGTTCCAAAAAGTTTTCTGTCATTGTTTTTTATTCGCATCGATATTTTTTCTATCTGGTATATTGTCGCTGTTGCGCTTGGTATCAGTGTTTTTTCCACAATGGGAAAAAAAAGAGCCTTACTGATCGGCTTCATCTATTTACTTTTTAAAGTTACCATTCAAGCTGCCATGGGATATATCGTCGTCCAGGTAATGGCACGAGTAACCGGAAATTAAATACCATTTCCCTTTACCAATGACCTTTCAATGAATTTCAAATTTTAAAAGCGAAGGGATATGGACTAAAAATTTTTAAATGAAATCCATATCCCCTCTTAACCGGTTATCTTCTTGGTACTACCGAAATAATAATACGCTTTTCTATGGGGTTTCCTTGTTTATCTTTTCCCTGGAACAAGAATTCATATTCTCCTACAAATCCCACCCCTGGTAACCAGTAAAACATACTCTTCTCTTTATCTAAAGTGGCTCCTACCGGTAAATCCCTTAATTCCTCCCCTACCAATAAGAACCCTTCGTCCACTTTCCCCATGAACTCACTTAATTTCAATTCCATTCGATCAAGTTCCTTTATCTCATACCGAAACTTGTTTATAAGCTCTGTTTTTCCTTTTGTATCCAGGCTACTTCCATTCTCACTTTCAACCTGCGTCTTTTCAAAGAGTTTTGCCGAGGTATTACTTCCTGTGTTTGAGTTAAAAACAGTAAAATAACGACTGCCGATTCCCGCTTCATTACCACCCGAATCCGCAACAGTCCATGCTATCGAATGAAGACCATTTTTCAGTTTTAATGTATCTATATAATAATAACCTCCGGCTCCGTTGGAATTCGCAAAGCCTGGAAATAAATCGGCAATATCGTCGCGATAATTATTGTAAATGGGATGCCCCTGAATCACTCCGTCTATAATAACATTTATGGTGGTACCATCTACAGATATCATATTGGATTGAGGTGTTAATACCCAACCATAGTTAATAAATTCTTTCCCTGAAATCGTTCCGCTTTCAAGAGGCGTATCCAAAGCACCAAAGGGTTTTTTTGAATTGGCATTATCTATCGTAATGGTTTTGGTCCCAAGTATCGATTCATGCCCATCCCAATCAATCGCCTTCGCCGTCAGTGTATATATTCCATTCCCCCCATTGGGAAGGCAATTGGATAAAAGCATATACCCCCATCCGGCTTTGTAATTATTCGGGTAGTCCGGGAACATCGCTTCCACATCCGGGCGTGCGCCTTCTACCAATACCCCATCTCCGATATAGGAATCTCCATTATAAAGTTTGATGCTTTCCACTCCCAGGTCATCCAACACCCAGCCGGTAACAGGTATACTGCCATCGAGTGGTGTACCTTCGACAGGTGTGGAAAACTCACCGAAAGGCGCAGCAGTCTCGCCTTCATTATAAACCCGAAGTGTTACGGCAATGGTTTGGGGTGAATTGGATGCAACCAAATCCGTAATTTGAATAATTCCCTGGTAAATACCCTGCGTTAAACCTTCAGGGTTAATGGAAACTTGAATTATCCCATCTCCTGTTCCCGATTCAGGTGTTACAATTAACCATGAATGGTTGCAAGTCGCAGACCAACTCAATGTACCGACACCTTCATTTGTAATCATTACCTGTTGGGGAGAAATTTTATATTGCGGTATCTCGATTCCAAAATTTAAAGATGTCCTACTCAAATTAATTTTCGGAGTTTCAACACTGCATTGTGTTTCCTCCCATCCCGGATTAAATTTATCCAACCACACTTTCAAATGCGCATCCGTTGTGGAAAGACAATTATAATTTAAATTCAATATAAATCCGGTATTTAAATTGGGATGAATATTTTCCAGGTTTGCCGGGATAGTTCCACTCAATTCATTATAAGAAAGGTCCAGTATATGCAATTGAGTCAGGTTACCCAATTCCTCCGGTATACTTCCATTAAACCGATTATTTCCAAGGTTAAGGTTTGTTAATGATTTCAAGCTGCCCAACCCGTGTGGAATCGTCCCAGTCAACCTGTTGAAATTTAATTTGAGCGTTTGCAATCCGGTGATCTTACTTAAATCAGGAATTCCCCCCGTAAATTTGTTTGATTCCAGTCTTAGTAAACGTAATCGTGTAAGGTTTCCCAATTCAGCTGGAATTCCTCCACTCAAAAGGTTGTCATTCAAATAGAGTTCCACCAACCAGGAAAGTTTTGATAGTTCAGAAGGGATCGAACCAATCAATCCATTACCCCCAAGTCCCAGCATCTGCATACTTTTCAATTGACTCAATTCAACCGGGATTGTTCCTGTTAAGTGGTTTTCTTTTAGATTAAGCGATCTCAAATTGGTCAGGTTCCCCAATCCAGGAGGAATAGTTCCGCTCAATTCATTATTATTCAAGTACAGTTCGGATAACCCTATCAATTTCCTCAATTCCCCCGGGATACTGCCTGTTAAGTGGTTATTATTCAGCATCAAATAGGTTAGATGACTTAAATTTCCCAATTCAGAGGGTATTGCTCCTGTTAGACTGTTTTCTTCAAGGTAAAGGGAAACCAGTTGGCTCAGATTACCAAGAGTCGAAGGGACACTTCCTTCGAGGTTATTCTTTGACATATAAATTTCTTCCAATTCAGTCAGGTTTCCCAATTCATTCGGTATAGTTCCATTCAAGTTGTTTTCCTTTAGAAAAAGTACCGTCACATTTTCAATCGACAAATGACCGTCCACAGTCACTCCATACCATTTATACTCCGTTCCCGGTAAAGCGAAACCGTCCGTATGCAGTGGCGGTGTTTTCCAGCCGCTGTTATTATTCCATGAATCCCCATTGGTACTGTTATATAACGCGATCAAAGCTTCCCGTTCCGTGGATGGAATCTCCCCCATTAAAATAAACGAATTAAGAATAATAAAAAAAACAAAAAGTAATTTAACAATGATATTTTTGATCATTATTCCTCCGAAATTTTATAATGCATTTCTAATCGAATTAACCGGCCTTGTTTTATTTCTATAAAAATTCTGTTCATGTGATTTATATTGCAATCTTGATGCCAGGAATGGTTAAATAAACCAAATCACTTAAAGACCATACATACAAAAGAAAAAAACGATAAACAAAATTCCATTTTCTCTTCTACCTTTTGACTTTCATTTTATAAACTTCAGCATTCAGGTTTATAAACCTTCATCATTTCGTGCTTTGCATTTTTTATATTCCAAATGTTTAACAATTTGAGAAGTGTTTTTATCGATTGAGCACCAATATAAAATAACAGGCTCTCAAAAAAAATCCCTCCCTTTTGCAACTTTTTTCTCAAAAAATGCATCTTAAGCATTTATACCGTATTCATACCAGTTCTATTTTAAAGGAGTGTAAATGAGAAAATATATACCCCATCCCCTTAAAAAGGAATTACAAACCATGTACAGGGCAGTCAGAAATTCGAAAAGAAAAAAATTCTTCGACGACATAATCTATCATTATTATTTCACAGTTCGCTATAATTTGGAAAATTACGATATCCAGGATTCCCTCAAATTTAATGTCAATATACTGGCTCAAGAATTACACATCGATCCCTCCGCACTATGTAAATATTTTAAATCACTAACAGGAATGAATCTTCACCGGTATCTTAAATTAATAAAGTTCTACAGATGCGACAGTATTTTTAAAAAAAAAAGTTTTACTGTACAACAAATGGCTGAATTCATGGGATATAATTCCGTCAGTCATTTCTCCCGTGAATACAAAAAGCTATTCGGCAGACGGCCTCAACGCAGTAAAATCATGTACCCTTTCAAACGAAAAATGACAAAGTTCTGGAAACGTATAAAAGATCGCGATTACAAAAGAGGTTTATATAACGATGATGAATTATACGATTTAAATATCGAAAAAACAGATAATACTTACCAACCCCAGGAGAGTCTTATTAGCACCCAAAACAATTATTATAATTGAGTTTGCATCATTTTTATCTCATATTGTATTCAACTCATTCCTATTTTCACATCAAAAAAAGTCTAGTGTAAAATCGTCGATTTTTGGAAAGCAAAAAGTCTGAAAATAAGCCAATATATATTATTTTCGGATTTCGAATTGGACGTAGATTAAAACCGCTATTGACTCAGAAGTCATCCCTCAATATAATGCTCCTGTTAACGTTAACAAATAAAAAATTAAAAAACATAATTTAAATTGGAGGCATATTATGATTAAAAACATTATCGATGCAGAATTACCTGTTGAAGTAGAAGATCAGGTAGTACAAACAATCAGGAATATGGAAAGCAACTTTCCATTCTTACTGGCGTTGAATCCCGAGGACCGCCAAGCCATACCTAAAATTGGTAAACGGTCTCTTGATTTCGTAGAAAGATCTTTGATGCATGCAAAGGAGAATAAAAACCTTGTACCTCCTTTGGTGAATCTCGATGAATTTGATCGTGATTACAGGCTCATGGTTCAGTTACGGCGTGTTTTATCTGTCGCTGAGTCATTCACAAGAAAAATCAAAGATACATATATGGCAGTCGGTTCCGAAGCATATGAATCCTCGCGTGATTTTTATGACTACATCAAACGTGGTGCAAGCAGGAACGAAATCGGTTGTGAAGAAATCAGGCGAGATTTGGCTGCGCGATTCAAAAAACAGTTAACCACCGAAGAAGACCCACCCGGGGAAACCACTGTAACAACCCAGAGTTAAATATGCAAAATTTGTACAATTCGCGTATTGAAAAAAAACTCAATGTAAAACAGTAATAGCATCAAAAAAAAACAAAAGCCCCCGGGTTCGTTAACCTGGTAAAATTCATGATGCCGGAGTAAAAACAATACTCGATACCGAGTATAAACTCCGGTGTCATGAACCGGGGCAAAGGGAAGACGAAAGGAAAATTTATTCACTCAACGAATTAA
>JAKAGC010000325.1 GCA_021817755.1 Acidobacteriota bacterium
CGGAATACACAACCGGGATTCCTGCAAACTTAAAGGCATTGGGAACTACAATACAGGTATATCCTGGGATTATCACTTCATGATGGGGTTTTAAATCGAGGGCATATATGCTTGCACTTAATGCAACACGTGCTCCCATAAATGCATATGCATAATTAGAGTGATTCCATATGGCAAATCGGGATGCGTAGTTTTCCACTACTTTTTCATCAAACCATTTATCAGGCTCCTTCAACCACTGCTGACACAATCTGAGATCGTCTTTCTCCATGGTATTGGAACCAAGAGAAGGAAAGCTGGGATGAAGACCTAATACATGCTTGATAATGGTTTTAAGAGAGCGATAAGAGGTTTGGAACATATCACAATGAGTTGTTAATTATATGAGTGACGGTATCGATTACATCGTCGATATCGGATTGGGTCAATTTAGGAGAAATAGGAAGGGATAACGTACGATCGGAAATCCATTCGGCATTAGGGAAATCACCGCGTCTGTATCCATAGGTCTCCTGGTAATAAGGGTGTAAATGAAGAGCAATATAATGCACACCGACACCGATATTGTGCCGGGTCATTTCTCCCAGGAATTTATCACGACTTATTTTCAGACGATCGATGTCGATCATCAGTGTATAAAGATGATAGGAATGCTTGATATAATCGGGGATGGGAGCAGGAATAAAAACAGGTAAATCTTTAAATGCCTGATTGTATCGGTTCCAGATGTATTCTCGTTTTTCATGGTAGGCATCGATACGAGGGAGTTGGTGGATTCCGATTGCAGCCTGGATATCCATCATATTGTATTTAAAACCTGCGTACACGACTTCATAGTGTTTATACCCGTCGTCGGAGAAGCGTTTCCATGCATCTTTACTCATGCCGTGGAGCCCCATAATCTTGATTTTATCGGCATATTGGGGGTTATTGGTAATAGCCATCCCACCTTCTCCGGTGATGATGTTTTTGGTTACATAAAAACTGAAACACCCTATTTCGCCAAATAGGCCGGTATGTTTTCCTCTGAATTGAGCTTCGATAGTGTGTGCGCAATCTTCGACTATTTTCAAGTTATGTTCTTCAGCAATGGAAGTAATGGCATCCATTTCGCACGGTCTCCCAGCAAAGTGAACCACGATGATGGCTCGGGTTTTGGAATTGATTTTCGCTTTAATATCCACTGGGTCCATGTTCATTGTATCTTTATGGCAATCTACGAAAACAGGAATACCGCCGGCATGGATGATGGCATTGGCACTGGAAGCGAATGTCATGGCGGGTACAATTACTTCATCTCCATGATGGATACCTATAGAAATGAGGGAAAGATGAAGTGCAGCTGTACATGAATTTAATGCCATGGCATATTGAGTGCCTTTATATTGTCGAAACATCTCCTCGAATTTATGAACTTTAGGACCTGTACCAATCCATCCGGATTTTAAGGAATCGGTAATCTCCTGAATTTCTTGATCTTCGATAAGAGGATTTCCAAAAACAAGAAATTTTTCACGTATAGGTTTTAAAGGAATTTTATGTGTCGGCATAGTAATTTTGAGGTCTCCTATCCTTTCGAATTATCGATTCAGATAAAAAAATTAGGCTTCCGCCCTTATCAGGTATCTGAAAAAGCACGGCATAGGGGACGGAAATGTCTGATTTCATCATAAAATTATATTTATAACATAAAAATGTTTTTTTTAACAGGTTTTGTTTAAAAATCTCTTTTCATTTTATCCACTTAATCTATGAAGTATTTATATTAAGAGAATGGTTTTTAATAGTAAGGTATAAAGGGATTGGGGGTAATGGGAATCCATTATTCCAAAGAGTTGACAATTTTACGGACGAATAATTAAGCAGTTTTGACAATTTTTCGGAGGAAACTGTAAGGAGGTCCTATGGAACGCCTTTTATACAAAAAATTGTTAATGTGGAAAGTACAGAAAAATGAAATCCTCATCTAATTCTGAAAAATAGCACCTCTTGAGAGTTTTTCGTGTATTTTCGAGAAATTCTATAGAAGATATTGCGTTTTGGTATAAAAAAAATTGTGCTCCGTCCTTATTTTTTAATAAGGACGGGCACTTATGATTTAAATTTACAGTGATCTACGATCAAATTAAGGGGTTATTGTATAATCGGTGCATCCGGGGTTCGCATTGGTTATGCAATACTGGTATGCGGTACATGTATTGGGATTCCATGAACAACATACAGGATTGATAACGGTATTACATCCGGTTTCCGGGTATGTACAGGCACCACCTCTTATTTTTGATAATTCGTGATTTTGAAGATTTACTACAGTATTCTTTTTTAGATCTAACGGTTTTTGAAACTTCCTAGGTTTCATGCGACCTCCATTGAATTGAACATAATATATTTACAATATATAAACCATTACTTGAGTTAAATAATTATTGGTTACGGTTTCTCAACACAAATACATTCTGTTTCAAATCCTAGGGTATAGTCTCGACAACCGGGATTTGCATTGGTTAAGCAATACTGATATGCTGTGCAGGTGTTGGGATTGATTGAGCAACATACAGGAACAGCGATACTATTGCATCCAGTTTCAGGGTATGTACAAGCTCCACCTCTAATTTTTGATAATTCGTGATTTTGAAGATTTACAACAGTTTGTTTTTTAAGCTCTAACGGCTTCTGATACTTTTTTGGTTTCATAAGACCTCCATTGATTTTTTGATTTGAGTTATTCTAATTGTAAATTTTAAAAAATACAATCAAAATATTATTCTGTTATTTCTCAACAAGCATATGTCCAGCATCCGGGATTTGTATCGGTTATACAATACTGATATGCTGTACATGTATTGCGATTAAGTGAACAACATATAGGAACAGCGAGAGTATTGCATCCGGTTTCGGGATATGTACAGGCTCCACCTCTAATTTTTGATAATTCACGTTTTTGAAGATTTACAACAGTTTGTTTTTTAAGCTCTAACGGCTTCTGATACTTTTTGGGTTTCATACGACCTCCATAGAATTAAAAATTGAATTTTATTTTATAAAGTATTTATAATCAGGTCTACCTGTGTTAACCTATCATATGTGCTACTGTGACTCAGCAATAACAAACAGTATCCTCAAGTGAAATGCAATTACAGCCTGAGGTTGCACCGGTTAAACAATATTGATATGCTGTGCAGGTATTGGGATTGATTGAGCAACATACAGGGACAGCCACAGTATTGCATCCTGTTTCAGGGTATGTACAAGCTCCACCTCTTAATTTTGATAACTCACGGTTTTGAATATTTACAACAGTTTGTTTTTTAAACTCTAAAGGTTTCAGATACTTTTTGGGTTTCATACAACCTCCTAAAATTTTATTTTTCAAGTATTATTTGTAAGCCTTTTATGGATTTTAAAACATTATACAATATCATATCTATGTGAGATTAATAAGTCAATGATTTTTGAGGTAAAATTTTAGATATATTGTTAAGGTAATTAAAATTGTATTGAAAATAGTCTTTAGAGAGTATTTCTAAAACAAATAGTAAAAAAGGTGAAGAATTTTTCTATTCTTTTGATGCGAGTATTTGTTTTCGTTTCTCAAGGTTTTTAATATTCTTTTCAATTGGAATAGGTTCATATGTTATTGAGACTCCTGAATAGTACATTGCAGTAGATAAAGTTCCGGGAGTGGGTGTGAATATTTGTACATCAGTAGTTTTAATTCTCATCTTTTTTAATGTCTGGGCCATTGCAATTACATCTTGCTGAGTTTCACCGGGATAACCAATTATCAAATAAGGTGATAATTCAACCTTACGGGGTAATCTGTCATTTATCTTTCGAAACAGATGGACAAACTGCTCGAAAACTTCGAAAGTTGGTTTTCTCATCAAATTGAGAACGGAGTCTTGAGTATGCTCTGGGGCTACTCTTAAAAATTTTCCTGAATGGTGCAATAATATTTCTTCAAGTAATTGGGGATTTTTCAAAACAATATCATAGCGTATACCGGAACCGAGAAACACTTTTCGTACTCCGGGGATTTCCCTTGCTTGTTTTAATAATTTGAGAAAGGGTTCTCCGATACCGATAGATGGGCATGTATCTTTTATGAGACACGAGACACGCCGGCATGAGGGATTGGAGCAGTCTGTTTGATATAGTTCTGCGGTAGCTCCGCCGATATCACCGACTATTCCTTTCCATTGGGGGTGTTTTTTAAAGGATTGAATTTCATTTATTATTGATGATTGGGAGCGAGAAATAATACGTTTTCCTTCATGCATGGATATTGAACAGAATGCACACCCGCCACCACACCCACGATGAGAGGTAATGGAAAACAAATTCATCTGTAAAGAGGGTGTCAAAATTTTATGATTGGGATGAAGCCTTGTATAAGGAAAATCATAAATGGCATCGATTTCAGGGGTGGTATAAATTGCAGGAGGATGCTCGATGACATACCGATTATCATAAGCCTGGATAAGTCCTTTTCCCTGATTAAGTCCTTTTTCGGTTTCAAGTGCTGCTTCCACTAATTTAGATGGATTCGCGAGTATTTGATCTAAAGATGGAAGTATGACATAATGGGGATATGAGGTTACATCTTTTGTTAAACGAGCAGTTCCCGGAAGATCGATAGTTCTAATATCTATGCCCGCCTTTGCTCGATTAGCGATTTCTACTATTTGCTTCTCTCCCATACCGGTAACCAATAAATCAGCCCTGGAATCAAGTAAAATAGATCTTCTTACCTTGTTTTCCTGGAAATGATAGTAAGCAAATTTCCTGAGTGCAGCTTCAATCCCGCCGATTACGATGGGAACCTCTTTATATACCTGCCGGATACGATTGGCAAAAACGAGCACTGTGTTGTCCGGGCGGACTTTGTATTTTATAGACAGGGGAGAGTCTTTGAAAAATGCTTCACCTCTATTTTGATATAGATCTTCCTGGCGTCGCTTTCTTGTAGATGTGTAATTTAAAACGATTGAATCGACAGGGCCTGGGATTATAGCAAAAAACAACGTTGGTTTGCCTAATTGGGTAAAGGATTGAGGATCCTGCCAATAAGGGGTTTCTATGATTCCGACCGTAAATCCTTTGGATTCAAGGGAGCGCTTTAGTGTTCCTTCGGGGAAAGAAGGATGATCGGAAAATATATATGGCAAAACAAATATAATATCGTACTGAGTTTTAGACATACTCTATTTTAACGGATTATTTGATATTTTTCAACTAAGATGAATGTCTGGAAGCATTCAAATTCTTAATAAAATTCTTCCATTGCTATTTTATTACAAACACCGGATAAATTCGATTAACGTTGTGTCAAAATATTATGTAAATAAATTTTCCATACTTTAGAGAAAACTAGGGCGGTAGGAGTTTGTTGAAAACCGCTGAATATGAATAACAAAATAAGAAAAAAGTCTTGACACAAGAAACCAAATATGATATTCTCTTGCTTTAAGAATAAGATGGTCCCTTAGCTCAATTGGCAGAGCAATTGACTCTTAATCAATAGGTTGT
>JAKAGC010000326.1 GCA_021817755.1 Acidobacteriota bacterium
TATAATTTTCAATTTTTCTAATGATGAACCAACTTTCCAGGTGGTAAAATTTTACCAAGCCCTGCCAATATCGCCGAAACTCCTATGATTATGGGTGCGCTTGGGAATGATATAATCGTCAGTAATTGAATCACTACTGCTGCACATCCTATCAGAATAATAATGATAAATGGTTGTTTCCATTCTGGAGAAGAAAAAATTTTCCATAAGAGAATTGCGATCAGAATGATTAAGGGGATCAAGCCAGTGAAACTATCATAAAATCCAATCGATTTGAGTAGTGAATTCTCAGTCTGAATTGAGTATTTGAATGAATTGTGCCCAATTGATGATAAATAGAAGGGAGATAGAATCATTGCCCAAATAAAAATTATCGGGATGGAATACAAGAAATTGAAGAGAAACAAGCGATTTTTTTCGCGAATACTTTTGTAAAAAATAAAGATTAGAATTGAACTCATCATGGCCCATGCAAAAGTCATAGACAATACGCTGCGTGTTAAGTGAACGGCATAAAATAAAAGCAGGATAAGAGTGATTAAAATTGCACATTTTTTTTTAGTATTTGAAGATGAATTATCGATCGAATGATCAACAAACCATTTACAAGTGTGATGATCTTTAAAACATCTATAACCGGTGAAAAATTTATGATACAGGAAGTAATGAAAAAATAACCCGGTTGCAAGGATGAGGTGTAATAGGAAAAATGCACCGGCGTTATTTGGGTTCCCAAAAACAGAGAAGAAAAAAAAGGGCTGCCGAGGCATAAGTGATGATAACCAATTAAACGATTCCCCATTAATTACAGGCAGGAAAATGCCTATGATTGCGAGTATCGCGGCATCGATTATCATGACCCAGAAAAGAATTTTAACGACTCTGGGTCTATAAAATCCTTGACGTATAATCAAGATGGCGACAAATGGAGGGAAAAAACCGATGAATAATTCTCTGCATGATGTAAAATTCACGGCCCCCGGCAACCCTTTGAAAACAACACATAAAAAAAATATCAAACCTGTATATATGATTGGATCTTTTAAAATAATTTTTAATCTTGACATAACCGGAGATGAATCAGTGGAGCGTTTCACCGGTTTTGTGGGGAGTATCAGGAATATTGCGAAAACCACAAGCGCTATCCAGGGAAACGGATCGAGGTATTGAAGGAGCTCTCCCCCCTTAACCCAGGTCGGAAAACCCAGAAGAACTCCCACTGCGATTAGTAACACCCCATCAGCGATGTTATTACAACGCCTCAATTCCATCAATTTAACTCCCATGTAATCTCTCCCCCCCGCCTAATAATATAATATGTTTAGTCGAAAATTTGTTAAAGAATTATAATACTTTAACTTTTTATTTTTGATTAAAAAAATGATATCCACAAAGAGAATAAAGATTTATAATTCTTTACTTCTCTTTCTTTTTTTCTTCATTTTTTTTGAATTGCGCGGGAGTCATATTGGTAAATTTTTTGAATGCATTATAAAATGCCACTTGTGTATTAAATCCGACATCAGATGCAATAAAGGCGATTTTTTGATTTTTGCCGGATGGATTCGACAGTATTTGCTTGGCTTCCTCTACTCTGAAATAATTGATATAGTCGGAAAAGCTGTGATTTAGTGTTTCATTAAGCAGTTGGGAAAGCATATGAGGCGATATGGAAAGTTTTTCTGCCAGCCCCTGAAGTGAAATATCCGGTTCACGAAAGAGTTTCTTCGATTCCATCAAGTAGACCAATTTTTTTATTAGTTCATCTGCAAATTGTGGATTTATTGGAGTTCCTTTATATTTAACCTTCTTTTCATTCATTCGTTTTTTGTGAAAATAATAATACATAAATCCTATTCCACAGGAGCTAAGGAGTATAATTATTTTAAATATAAATGTTTCATAAAAAAAAGGTTTTAGGTTCACAGCAATAGATGCTTTTTCCGGGTTCCACACACCTTCGCTATTGGATGCCATCACATGAAAGGTATAAAGTCCGGGTGACAAATCCGTGTAATGGGCAATTCGCTCTTTTCCGGGAGGGAGTAAATTCCATTTTTTATCCACACCTTCCATCCTGAATTTAAATTTGATTTTTCCGGGTGAAAGAAAAGTCGGCGCAGTAAACGAAAACCGTAAGTTTCTTGCACCTTTAAATTCATTTATTCCTGCTTCCGGAAAACAATCTACCTCTGTATCATCGAATACAACCGATTCGATTATTGCACTGGGTGTTAATGGATTTACGGTAATTTTATCCGGGCACATAACCGTAATTCCCTTCCGGGTGATTAACCATAACTCATTATTCCGTGTTTTTAATGCGGAATGCCTGGAATATTCATTATTGAATTCGAGGCTCTTCAATCCATCCGAAAGGCCAAACGAAGTACATTCCACGAATTCTTCCTTTCCATCTGCCATGCGTTCCAGTTGTTTTTTATTGACTCGTAATACGCCACTATCACTCATAATCCAGAAGTTCTGTGCCCTATCTTCGATGAATTGATATAAATAGTCCGTTATCATTCCTTCCGAAGTAGTAAAAGAATCTATTTTCCCGTTTTTTAAACGTTTGAATCCTTTTCCGTGAGTCGCAAACCAGAAAACCCGGTTCCCAGTTTCGGATGCTTCAACATCCTCATATAAACATGTGACTGGGATATTTAACAGGTAACTCTCCATCTGATTTTGGGATATTCCATCCTTTTTTAGAACTCTCACTCCTTTGTTTCCCGCTACCAGGATATTGGATTGGGTATCTTCGTATACATTGTAAATTACTTTCCCTGGGGCATTATTTATATCTAATTTTAAAGTCTCGAGTCTGTTATCCCGCCATATCGAAACGCCTCCAAATGTTGCAAACCACATTGTCCCAATGCTGTCTTTAAAGATTGAAGTTACAATATTATCTCCTAATCCCTCATCTTTTGTATATTGAAGGTATATTTCTTTCTTCTGAATTTTTTTTTTTTGAAAAATTCCTACTCCATTGGTTCCTATCCATAAATCGCCATTATTGTCTTCTGAAATGGCAGTAATTCCTGTTCCAGTTCCTCCAGGGATAAAAAATGTTTCAACTACCATTCCGTCTCTGCATCTGTACAATTTTCCATCCCATTCGCCAATCCATGTGTTCCCGTGGCTGTCTTCAAAAAGTGAAATTATCATTTCTTCCTTTACAGGCATTCCTTTCTCATAAGGGATGAATGGGGTGAATTTCCCGTCTTTTATGCGTTTCAATCCTGATTCATATGTTCCTACCCATATGCTTTTCTCTTGGTCTTCGAGCAAATAGGTGACTGTTAATCCTTGAAATAATTTTTCGATTGAAACTGTCCCGTCTGATTCACGAATCAAACGATTTAATCCTTTTACAGTACCAACCCATAAGTTTTTATCACAGTCTTCGAGAATTGACGTAATATAATCGTCCTGTAATCCATCACTTCGAAAATAGATTTGTGATTTGTTTGGAGTAATCCTTATTAAACCGTGATTGGTACCTATCCAGGTTTCTCCCTCATTATCACGGATCATTGATATAATCAGACGGTTTTCTAATCCCTCAATGTTATAGTTAGTGAAGTTCTCTCCTTTTAGTAAAAATATACCATTCTCTCGCGTAGCAAAAAGTAAATTATTCTCACTGTTATAAATAATCGAATTAATTTTATTTCCCATCAGGCCTTTGGATGAATTAAACGAAATGATCCGGTTTTCAGTTAGGCGGCCCACGTAATTCGTAAAGTAACTGATCCAGATACTTCCATTTTTATCTTCTTCCAATAACCGGATACGATCCTTTATTATTCCATTTTTTTCAGTTAAGGTGATTATTTTCCCTGTTTTCGGATTGAAAGAACTCACACCTCCCAGACTTCCAATATATAGTATTCCGCTTTTTGTTACAAGTAATGCGTCTGCAATCATTTCTTCGTTTGTATTCGAATCTTGCTTGTAAAAATCCATCTTTTGGAATTTTATTCCGTCATATCGAAGCAATCCCTTTGCTGTCGCAATCCATAAATAACCATCTTTTGTCTGGGCAATGGATAAGATTGTATTCGATAATAAACCATCCTGAATATCCCATTTATCCGTTAGGTACTGAGAAAGATGCTTGGTTGGATCCAGTGAAAATAATGTAATAGATAATAAGATGGAAAGAATAAAAAAAATCTTTACCTTTGCGGGTATCCCCTGGGAAACTCTTCTTTTTTGTCCCATGTTTCTACTATTTACGATGTGATGTCTAAATAATAAATGAAAAGATATTTTTTTTCAATATAAATAATAAATCATTTTAAGTTTGATTTGCTTTTTCTATCAACTCTCTAAAATAAACAAATCTAATATAGAAAATATATTACTTTAATTTCGTTTCATCTTTTTATTTTAAATTATTGAAGACAAAAATTTAGTAATCTTCGGTTTTTTCTCTCCCGTTGACTTAAGCACAATTATTTGTTAAACTGGAAACTATTGAACTCAATCGAATATTAGGAGGTCAAATGAGTTACGATATTATTTTTATCGGTGGCGGTCCGGCTGGATATGAAGGTGCGATTGCAGCAGGGAAAAAAGGTCTGAAAGTAGCCTGTGTTGAAATGGATAAACCGGGCGGAACTTGTTTACAGCGTGGCTGCGTTCCCTCTAAAGCATTATTACATACAGTCAAATTCATCAAACAGATAAAGAATGCTTCTAAAGCAGGCATCGAAGTTGAAAGCTACTCCATCGATCTCGATACGGTTCGAAAACAGAAAGAACGTGTTGTCTCAAAACTAACGAAAGGTATTGAAACTCTGTTTAAACAATATAATGTGGAATTGATTGTTGGGAAAGGCAAGATTACTGCTCCCGATACGGTTCTCGTTGATGATTCAAAGGAATTAAAAGCCAAAAATATTGTAATTTGTACTGGTTCTATTCCTGCAGATTTACCCTTTCTTAAAACCGATGGCCAATTCATCGTTAATTCCGATCATACCCTCGAACTTGCCAACATTCCCGAAAAACTTCTCGTTATCGGTGCAGGTGCTATCGGTCTCGAAATGGGCGTGATTTACAATTACCTCGGATCAACCGTAACTGTTGCCGAAATAATGGAACATATTACACCAGGAAGCGATACAGAAATAGCAGATATCCTTGAAAATGAAATAAAGAAACAGAAAATAAAAATTCACACAGCCACTACAGTTACAAACCCTGTCATCGACTCGACTGCGAACACGATTACATTTAATTTCAAGAAAGGCGATAAGGAATGGCAGGATTCATTTAATAAAGTTCTTCTCTCTGTTGGAAGGAAACCTCTTACATCAGATACCTTCGATCCCTCTCTCGATATTCAGCTCGATAAACGGGGGTTTATTATTGTTAATGAAAACTTACAAACCAAATATCCCAATATATTTGCATGTGGTGATGTCATCGGACAGCCTCTTCTTGCCCATAAAGCCTCCCATCAGGCTATCGGTATAGTGGATTTTATCTCCGAATCAAAAAGA
>JAKAGC010000327.1 GCA_021817755.1 Acidobacteriota bacterium
GCTCCACTCCCATTTCCGCAGCAGCCTCCCGAAAGTTTCTGGCTGCTTCTATATCTGCTGAAACAAATTTTTTTGATCCCAACAGCATCGAATGAATTAAATAATATGCTGCATAAACACCTTTCATAACTGGAAGTAAACTTTCTTTATCCAGTGCATCTCCAACGAATAATTCTGCCTCCGGCCACCTTTCCATTAATTCAGGAGAGTAAGCACGAGCCAGAATTCGCACCCTATAGCCACGGGCAAGTAGTTCAGGAACCAATCGCCCACCGATATACCCCGTCGCACCGGAAACAAGGATTATCCCTTTCTCACATACCGGTTGCGTCGGTAAATCCTCACAAAACAACTGCCCATACTCCATGCCATTTAATATAGCTAATTTACTTTTTTATTGCAATATATGAAATAAAATTAAGAATTAAACGGAATTTTTCTATCAAAAAATGTGATGCCCGAAATTTAAAAATACTTAATATCCCGAACTCGGAACACACTCCCCGATGAAGCGTGTTAATTGGACATTTCCATCCTGTGTTTCTCCATCTATATCAGGCCATATATATATACCTTCGTCCAGGTCAATATAACTCTGTATATATCCGAGGTTCCGGCTGGATGTCCGCCTCAAAAATCCTTCACCGAATGGAAGTCGAAGGCTGAATCGGTATTGACCCGTCCTGCTGTCCAGGATATCGAGCCGGAATATACACTTCCTCATATCTACATCGCCAATAACTCCGATTTTATCTTTGCCAACATCGAACAATCCCTGGTGGTACATTGCTTCTTTAGAGGGAACAATTACTACCGTTAATCCTTTGACTACATTTTCCTGGTTTTTGTAATTAGCCGCTCTATCAGCTTCCTCCTGTGTAAAAATTCTGGGCATAAGAAAAGATAACTCAAATGCATCGGTTTGCCCTGTGGCAAGATCATAACGGTAATACCGGTTTTCTCTATTATCCGCATAATAGATACATCCATTTTTTTCGAATCCCCAATTGGATGAACGAAAAAAAATAATATAATAATATTTGCTACCGCTACGCGGGTAAGGTGATTCATGGAAAGTCTCAAATAAATCGCCCACCCAAAACGGTTTTTCATTACGAGGGAACGCGTACAATTCTACGTTATAACGGTAATTATCGATCTGGTTTTTTGAACGCCCTAAAACATAAAAAATTTTGCTATCATAACTATAAAAATCTATAAAAACTCGTAAACTCTGAGGAGACATACCCGTATATAGATAATTGAAATCCTTATCATACACTACTATTTTGTGAATATGATCGTAAACGAAATATTTATCCTCAAGGAATTCAATATAGGAAGGTTCCGTAAACAGCGTCGGTGATTGCGAGTCTCCTAAAGGAAAGGGAACCGTTCTCTTCTCTTTCCCCGTTCTAGCATCTATGATTCGAACCATGGCATTATTCTTCACTGGGAATAAAGAATCGATATAGAACTCGTTTCTTTCGAAATTGACACCGGATAAATAACCATTAAAGGATTTGTGATCGATGATATGCAAACTCGGTTCAATAATTTTTGCACTTATTTTATGAACCCGGTCGGCATTGTGGCTTTTTTCTTCGCAAGACACCAAAAGTAAAAACACCATAGCGATGAAAATGAATAAGGTCTTTCTCATGGGAGTAGTCGTCGTTGTTTCAATTTTATTAATAATTCAAGTCTCTTTACAATTTTTTTATTCATTTCACAAAAAGCCGGATTTAATTCAAATTTACCATCACCGGCAAAATGGATATAGCATCGATTACACAAGAACCGTGCCTCACAGTCGATGCATTTTTCCTTTATTAATGCAGCAAATTCCCCCGCTATTTCCGACATCCGTTCAAAATTGAACCCCGTATGACAATTCCCTAACGGGAAACGGTCATTCATTTTCTCACATATATGAAATCCCCCTTCCGCATCTACATACAGTCGTTTATTAAACAAGCAGGAATCCGCCAGGAAAGAAATATACCGTTTTTTTAATTGCTCTTCCACTTCTGAAGCCAGGTTGAAAAGGTTCTCTTCTATTGCAGATAGGGGGACACCTCCAGCTTTTTTATCCATAATTTTCCTGAGGATTTCGTTGATTTCCCGCTTCGACACTCCTTCATCGAATTGGTTTTCTTCATAATAAGTTGTATCCAGATGATTGACGAAATTCAGGATTAATGGATTTTCTCGGACACGTTCATCTTCATTGAAAAAGTCGTAAACCTTTCCTATCGGTAAATCTCTCGAATGTGTAATAAGAAACGTTACATGTTTGGAATAGAAATCTCTGTCTATTTCCTTAATCTTTCGTGTTTTTTTTAGAATAGTCTCGAAGGAACCGCTGCCATCCGGAAAAACGCGTTTTGCGTCATGATTATCCCGATCTCCATCAAGGCTGACCATTAGATTGAATCCGTAATCGATAAGAAAATGAATTACAGTTTCATTCAATAAGGTGCCATTTGTGGTCAGTGTGAATTGCAGTAACCAGCCTGGGAAAATAGAGCGGCAGTAGTCCGTAATTTGCCGTAGGACTGAAAAATTCAGCAGCGGTTCCCCACCATAGAATCCGATGACTAATTCTTTTTTTGACCTGGAACCAATTAAAGACCCAATATAATCAAGAGTTTTCGCGGCAGTAGCAAATGAGAGGATTTGATTGGAAGGTTTTCGTTGTAAATGGTAATTATGACCGTAGATGCAATATTTACACGACATATTGCATTGTTTGGTTGTCTCGAATATGATTTGGTGAAGATGTTGAATGCCTGATCGAATTGTTCCGGGGTCTAACGGTGGGAAGTCCCATTCGATCGTTTTCCCGGGAAGGTTCGTAAGAAATATATCCCGGATTCCCGAATGAATGATTCGGTTAGAGTCGATGTGATAAAAGTATTTCTTGTTTTCCAGGTAAACAAGAGACATAGATCATCGGTGAAAAATTTTTGAAATGTTAAACAATGGGATCGCCTTCGATAAAGCTTCGTTGGCTGGAATAATGTGAGCCGTCGTTGGCTTTTTTCGTTCCGCAAAACCAGTCGCATTTTTCAGCGCAAAGGCCACCCAGTCCGCGGATTTTTAGACATTGTTCTTTGTTCAATTTTTCATTGTTGTCGGTGAGTCTTTTTAGGGTGCGGATCATTTTTACCTCCAATTTTTGGATTTAATAGCGAGTCTATTATACAACAGGATAAAAAAAAGTCAATATCCATTCCATACATTACTAAAAAAGATATTCACCATGATCTCATGCGTGTTTTAGATGTATTTACTTTCTTTTTTTTCCTTTTTGTCTCCGCTCATTAGATTTTCCCAATAAGCGCTTAATTAAAACAAATACGACAAATACAACCCCTCCTGCTAACACTCCTGCAATCACATTAATCAGTACAGAAGAAAGAGCGCCGAATATCCCACCCAAAACAGGCAAATGATGAATGGATTCTTCCATATGATGAAGGGTTTCATTTTTCCCCCAGATCCCATGTACCAGGATTCCTCCTCCCACAGTAAACATAGCTGCTGTTCCAGCAATTGACAACAATTTCATTAATAAAGGAGCGATAAACAAGACACGCCTGCCCAACCATTGTTTAAATCTCGGCCAAAGTTGTTTCCCTTTGGATTTAAGAAAATATAATCCTGCATCATCCAGTTTTACAATTCCTGCCACCACACTGTACACCCCCACTGTCATTATAATAGCTACTCCCGCCATAACCAGGATCTGGGTGACAAATAATGCATTTTTAACTGTTCCAAGAGTAATTACAATTATTTCTGAGGAGAGAATAAAATCCGTTCGCACAGCTCCTTTTATTTTTTCTTTTTCAAAGATTAAGGGATCAATTTTAGGCGTTGCGATTTTTTTCTTTTTTTTTGGTGATTTCGATTTATGAAAAAAGTAATGTGCCAGTTTTTCGAATCCTTCAAAACAAAGAAAAGCTCCACCTGCCATCAATAGAGGAATAATAGCCCATGAAGCAATTGCACTTATCAGGAGAGCTAAAGGAACCAGGATTAGTTTATTTATCATGGAGCCTTTTGCCACAGCCCACACTACAGGCAATTCGCGATCCGCATTAACCCCTGCCACTTGTTCGGCATTTAGAGCCAGATCATCTCCCAGGACTGCTGCGGTTTTTTTTGCGGCAGTTTTCGTCATTAAAGCCACATCATCCAATAGAGATGCGATATCATCGATTAAAGCCAGGAGACTCGTTCCGGCCATATATTTACTCCTTTAGTTCAGTTATTATTCTATTACGGTTATTTTCACAACTTTTGAATTTTCTCCACCTCTACTATCCTTCACTGTTAAAATAACTGAAAAGGTTTTACTCCCTGCTTCGCTCCAGGTGTAAGTATGGTTTACAATACTACCGCTCCCTATGGAACTATCACCGAAATTCCATGAATAAGAGACTATAGTGCCGTCCGGATCCATACTGGAAGTAGCATCAAAAGTTACGGATTCATTTTTTTGGGGATTAGCAGGTTCATAAGTAAAATTGGCTACAGGCAATTGGTTTTCATCCACATCGACTTTAATGGATTTAGTAATAGTTGCTTTTCCTCCCCTATCATCCGTAACAGTCAAAAGAACATTAAAGGTTTGAGCGGTTTCACCAGTCCAATTGTAAGTATGATCCATTTTTTCACGAGAACCACTTGAACCGTCGCCAAAGTCCCACTGCCAGGAGACAATATATCCATCGGTATCTGTACTTAGACTCCCGTTAAAATGAACAGCTTCGCCTCTTATGGGTGATTCGGGAGAAATAGAAAATTGAGCGGTCGGTAATTTATTTTCATCCTGTCCCTGAACCGAAATCTTTTGACTGGTTACATCCATTCCGCCTTTATCATCAACAACTGTTAGTACTACTGTAAAATCCATCGATGAAGCCGTACCTTGCCAGGTAAAAATATGATCAGGAGTTACACCGGTACCTGTTTTCCCATCACCGAAATCCCAACGATACTCTACAATCGTACCATCTGAATCGGTACTTAAACCGGCATTAAAATGAACTGTATCTCCTTTTCTAGGCGGTGAGGGAGAGTAGACAAAATTGGCGGTTGGATTCTGATTGGTGGTTTCATCCACCTGTATTTCGACTTCTGCCGATTTGCTTCCTGCTTCGGCTTTAACACGAGTAGTTTCAGTAACTTGAATATAGTCTTCAATCATTCCTTGAGTATCTGTGGTATAAAAAGTGGAAGGATTTTCAAACGTTCCTGATGTGGAAGTGAGAACCACACGGATATTGGGTAGTGGGTTTCCATCGGAATCTGTAGCAATTGCCATGATATGTGAACGGCCACCGCCATTTTTAAAGGAGGTAGGGTTAGCAGATATGGAGAGATTTCCAAGTCCCGCGCTTCCGATAATAATTTTCAATGGATTCGGTTCCGCAATAATATTTCCCGAACGTGCTATTATTTCAGCAACACCACTTGAACTCCCCGAACGAAATTCAACCGT
>JAKAGC010000328.1 GCA_021817755.1 Acidobacteriota bacterium
ACGGGAATTGGCATACTTTTTTAATGCATTCCATTGTTTGAAAAAGATAAACTGGATAAACTTATGAAATTGGATTTCTTCTTTGAGAGACTGGGAATATTCACGGATTGCGGAAGGTTTCCGGCTGCGGATATCGTCATCCCAGGTTGTCCAGTCGTAATTATTAAAATGGTTGGCAAGAGGAATAAACAAGGCATAATCATCGAGCCAGTATTTGGAATCCTCGCAGAAGTGTTGGAATTCGAGGCGTTCGGATTCATTGGCAAAGGAGAAAAAATCCCGGAATGCAGTTTTAAGGAAAGGGAGAGTAATAGAAGAAACGTAATCGAAATCGGCAAAATCAGCATTCAATTGATCGGGAGAATCGGTATTAGAAGAAGGAAAAGTTGAAGCAGGGGGGAGAGATTTGATCCAGGGTTGAGTTTGGAGGTCCTGAATACTAATCATGAGGTAGTTTCCTGCAAAGCTGGAGAGAGGAGAGTATGGAGAGTAACCAAAAGCAGGAGATACAGGGCTGATTGGAAGTGTTTGCCAGAATTGTTGTCCGGCATAGTGAATGGAATCGACAAATTCACGGGCTTCTTTTCCCATTGTGCCTGAACCGTGAGGACCGGGAAGAGACGTAATATGCATCAGGATACCGCTGCTGCGGTTGAGTTTCATTGAGCCTCCTGGTATTAGATGGAAGTAATAGTAAAAATGATATTTTAATCGTTTTTTGAAAATAAATCTATAGAGGAGGTAAAATTTTATGAAGAAGGAAAATGTGAAAATTATAATATGAAAAAACCCTCGAAAATGACACGCAGCCTACATTAAAAAAAATTAATATTCCCGGAAACAGTCTATTAATGAGAGCAGAGAGAAGGGGTTTTTTAGGGGGGTTGGGGTGTCGATTGCATTTTTTAAAAACTTGATATAAAATACCTTAAGCGCCCACACAATACAAATTAGGCGCTATAAAGGATTTCACTATGGCACTAACGCTTATAATAATTTACACTTTAGCTTTGATATTTATTTTTGTTTATAGTATGATACAATTAGATCTGGTCATTCATTACCTGAGATTTCATAAGAATAAAACGACGTCTCAGAAGTTTGCACCGGTTAACCTGGAAGATAAAGATTTACCGTTTGTAACAGTTCAATTACCGATATTTAATGAAATGTATGTAGTGGAACGGTTAATCGACAATATCGCACGGTTTGATTATCCGAAAGATAAATTTGAAATACAGGTTCTGGATGATTCCACGGACGAAACAGTCGAGATTTCCCGCGGGAAAGTGAATGAATGGAAAGAGAAAGGGATCAATATCGAATTGGTGACGCGTACAAATCGCGTGGGCTTTAAAGCCGGTGCATTAAGCGAAGGATTAAAAACAGCACGTGGCGAGTTTATCGCTATATTCGATGCGGATTTCGTACCTGGAGCGGATTTCTTAAAACGCACAGTGCCATATTTTATCAGCGATCCGAATATCGGAGTGGTACAGACCCGCTGGGAACATTTAAACAAGAATTATTCAATATTGACAAAGATACAAGCATTTGCATTGGATGCGCACTTTACAGTAGAACAGCAAGGCCGTAATGCGGGTGGTTATTTTATTAATTTTAATGGAACTGCGGGTGTATGGCGTAGAAAAACCATCGATGATGCAGGCGGTTGGGCTTCGGATACTCTGACGGAAGACCTGGATTTAAGTTACAGAGCCCAGATCAAAGGCTGGAAATTCAAATACCTTGAAGATGTAGGCGCTCCTGCGGAATTACCGGTTGCGATGAACGCGATTAAATCCCAGCAGTTCCGCTGGACAAAAGGCGGAGCTGAAACAGCACGGAAAAATATTAGCCGTATCTGGAAATCGAATGTATCATTAAGCCAGAAATTCCACGGGACAGCTCATTTATTAAACAGCCAGGTTTTCTTATTTACATTGATTTGCTCGATTCTGAGTGTTCCTCTGCTTCTCATCAAGAATGTTATGCCGAATTTCTCCACCTGGTTTGCGCTGTTAACGATATTTATCACCTGTTTTGTGGTACTTGGTCTCTTTTATTATTGTTCGATATATCGCCGTTTCCCCACCCGGATGCGCGCCGTTGGATATCTTTTTTCCGTATTCCCCATTTTCCTTTCGATGTCGATGGGAATCTCCCTTCACAATACGATCGCTGTACTGGAAGGGTTACTGGGTTTTAAGAGCCCCTTTATCCGCACGCCGAAATTCAATGTAACCAAAACGAATAAAAACTGGAAATCCAACAAATACCTTGAGCAAAAGATCAGCGGCAGAACATGGCTCGAGATATTCCTTTCGATTTACTTCCTGTTTGGAGTAATCGTAGCATTTCTAATTAAAGATTTCGGTTTATTCCCATTTCATGTAATGCTTTTTGCCGGATTCGGAATGGTTTCCTTTTTTACGGTAAAACATACGCGAGTTGCAAAAGCAACTGCCAATTGATAAATAGAAGAAAAATTCGATTTCCGGTTGCAAAGAGTTTCATTTTTTACTAAAATACATGCATGAACAAGGATAATAACATAAATAATACGGGCAGTACTTATTCGATAACGAGCGAAGAACAGGAGAAAAGAGACCGGATAGCACAATGGGCATTCGATACGCGTCCGATCCTGGGAAGATTTCATCTGTGGCTGGAAGATGTCCAGGTAGAATGGATTAGGGGGCAAGCAGCCAAAGAATTCACGACTGATATCTCCTTTCTCGAAGGAAGCATGGAGCGTTTGTTTGCCATGACAGGCGCTGTAACATCGTTAGGTACGCAAATGTTCGGTCGCTTCGGCGAAGGGGCGAAGCTGGATAAGCAGGGAATCAACCAGGTCAAGAAAGATGCGGATGCGATTTCTGCTTATGCGATGTCGGAGTGCCTCTGGTACTTGTCGCGTCAACTCCCTGAGAATCATGCGATAATGGTTTGCATGGGCGAGGGATTAATGCCGAAAGCGGGAGAAACACCGGAAATGGGTTCAAATCCGCAATTGGGGTTCGGGCGTGTTTATGCCAGGCCTCAAGTGGCGAAGTGGTTGGATCAGAGGGTGGTTCAATTACTAAATGATCCGAACTACAGTTGGAAGCAATTTTACGAAGAAACAAAGCGCGTGGGCATCACCATCTGGGGAGCAGCGGTAGATACGCTTGAAAATACCTCCCGTTTCGCGAAAGGAAGTACGACGGGTCCGATGACGGTGCTTCACATCTTTAATCAACCTTTAAATATAACCCGCCCCTATGAAGGGTATATGGGAAATCTTTTACTGCCGGCAGAGGTAGTGGAATCGGCCTCCCGGAAATCGATTTTAATTAATTTCCATACTCCGAGAGAACGCATCCTTGCAGCTATTAAAGACACCTACCCGGAGATCAAAGCACAGAATATTCACGTATGGACATTGGGCGGAAAAAGCCGTGTCGATCGCATCGGTGGTTTGTGGGAAGAATGGAAGCGGTTGGGAGTTCATGTTATCGAAGAGGGCTGGACATTACCTACGGGACTTCAAGCATTCACGGAATCGGGAACATATGCCCCGACCTACCTTGTTGGCACCTGGAAAGAAAACAACGAAACCCATTTATTTATTTGCGATGGCTATGCGGCTTCGGCAGAAGCGATGCAGAGTGCGAGCCTTGCACCTTTATTGAATATCCGGGTTATACTCTCGGTATTTACATCGGTATTTCACTTACCGTATGACAAAGAGCAATATATAATGGAACTGGACCCGTCAGATCAAAATTTCCGGGTGAAACTGGAAGAACTGATCGGGAAACCGGTAGACGAAAACTTAGAAAATGAATATAAAGGGATGATCCGCGAAGCAATAGAAGCGGGAATTCCTGTTAAAAAACAAGTAATCGAAGCAGAGGATTTTTTCCCTGAAAAGAATTGGGAAGTATTGGCAGTATCGGGTTACATGCAGCCTGAACCTTACACGGGAGCTCCCGGAGTTCGAGTGGTAGAGGCAGGACCTGACCAAAATGTTTATTTGGTAACAGTCCGTCTGGCAGGATTGAATGGAGATAAGCGGATTACGTTCCGGTTGAGGTTCAATGAATCCTACGAGCAGAGCAGACCGATATTCAAACCTCTTTTGAACCGCTTTATGGCGGGAGAAGATTACACACACCGGGCGGTTCGGATTTCCGATTCGGGAAGAATCAGGAATGAACTCCAGACACTTTGTTCCGAAGCTCTCGAATTTATTGGGGATAAACACATACGGATTCATTTTGACCGCATTCCGCCGGATGTTATTTCACCGGTAAACCAGGAAAAACTTATGGCTGTATTAAAATGGTATAAAACCCATCATCCCATTTGGTTCTCCTGGCTCGAAATCGCTTAAGGTGTCCCGTGATCCGGTTCGATAATTTCAATCCACAGTATAACGCTATAAAACCGGAAATCGATGAAGCAGTTCACCGGGTTCTGGACAGCGGCTGGTTTATTCTTGGAAAGGAACTTGAAGCATTTGAAAAAGCGTTTGCAAATTATATCGGTTGTAAATATTGCGTTGGGGTAGCTTCGGGAACGGATGCGATTACGCTTTCCTTAATGGCCCTGGGAATGGAAGGAGGAAGCGAGGTTATTACTTCGAATATTACGGCCTTCCCAACGATTGCTGCTATTCTTCATGCGGGAGCAGTACCTGTTGTCGCGGATATCTGCGGAAATGACGGACTGATAGACACAGCAAAGATCGAACGCCATATAACGAAAAAGACAAAAGCGATTATCCCGGTTCATTTGTATGGTCAGAGTTGCGATCTGGATAAAATAAATGAGATAGCATCGAAGTATGCCATCCCTGTAGTGGAAGATTGCGCACAATCTGTAGGGGCTTCATATAAAGGAAAGAAAACCGGTTCCATTGGGAAGATCAATGCCTTTTCGTTTTATCCGACCAAGAACCTGGGAGCCTATGGTGATGGGGGCGCGATTACAACAAACGATGAAGAACTCTATAATGAGCTTCTGCAACTGCGAAATTATGGCCAGCGAGTGCGGTATTATCATGACCGTTTTGGTATCAACAGCCGGTTGGATGAAATACAAGCGGCGATTCTTCATGTAAAATTAAAACATCTGGATTCATGGAGCGCAAAACGGCGTGAACTTGCTTCTTATTACCGTTCTCGCTTAACCTCTGTGACCTGCCTGGAAGAGCATTCCTACGGCGAAGCGGTTTACCATTTGTTCGTGGTGAAAACTCCAAAACGGGAAGGGTTCATGGAATATCTGAAAGCAAAAGGCATACAAAATCTCATCCATTACCCTGTTCCGATGCATAAGCAAAAAGCGTTTCCCTTATATGGGAAGATCAGCGATGACCTCTACCCGGAGTCGAACGCCTTTGCCGAACAAATCGTCAGTATTCCGGTTTATCCCGAATTAACCCTGGAAGAACGGGAAAAAATAATTGAAACGATAAATTCCTTTGCGGGGTAAGATTCATGACAGAAACAAATACCAATA
>JAKAGC010000329.1 GCA_021817755.1 Acidobacteriota bacterium
GAAAAAGTTATTAAATCCGTATTGGAAACAAAATAAAATGACAGAAACCATAAAAAAACAGAACATCTCTTTTAATCCTGTTGTTCAATTTTTATATTTTTTATTATTGAATACATTCCTATTCAATCACCATTTCAAAGTGGGCGTAAATCTTTATTTATCTGATTTTATTGCTATCGCTATCATCGGTTTTACAATTCTTCACTGGCTCCAAGATTCCCCTCCCCGCATTCATCGTTCATTTCTTTTCTCTTATTTTATACTCTTCCTATATTTTCTTTTTCTTATTTTTTATGCCTATGTCATTCTGGAAAATGACACCAATGCAATATTAGGAAGACTCAGGCATTTGTTCATTTATCCCCTTCTTTTCTTTTCAGGTTTAACATTCATTCAAACCCAAAAGGATATTCAAACGATCTTTTTTTATATTCGAATTCATATTCTCTTCGCAATAACATTTGGAATACTCAGTTTATATAATCCATCCCTGAATTTTTCAAGGATTTATCTTGAAGGAGAAATAGTCGATACACTTTATTTTATGCTTGTTCCCTATGGAACCGCTTTATTTTGTTGTATATTATTTATATATGAATTACTCGAATTATCCAAAAAAGGTGTTCATACCTTCCGTTCACTTTTCTTCATGCTAATCTCTGTTGTAGGGATTGTTGGAACACAAAACCGCAGCCTGTTGGGTACATTTATCATCATGATCATCCTGGCCTTTTTTTACAGTTTCAGAGCCCAGAGTCCTATCAAGGAACGGATGAGAATTTTTCTTTCCTTTCTAATATTGTTATCTATAATCGGTGGATTATGGGTAGTTCAAACGCCTGTTTATGATAAATTCAAAAGACGTATCAACCAAACAATCAATGTATTTTCCGGTAAAACAAACTTTTTTGCAACAATTCCAGGGGTTCGGATAGGAAGAACAATAGCCACTTATAGGGAATGGATAAAATCACCGATCATTGGGTGTGGTTGGGGAAATCAGATAACAGAGTTTAAAATTTACGATTTTGATGGAAATTACATTCGAACCAATTACGGTACACCTCATAATTATTATATTACAATTCTATATCAAATTGGTCTTATCGGATTTATAATTATGATGCATCTATACTTTCGTATTTACAAAAAGATTAAACCCAAAAAACGATTACAAAAAGATAATACTTATAGGTACACATTTCTAATTTTTTTTATAGGATTCATGATTTTCAATATTGCCAATACACATTTTTATGGTAATCCGGTATTTATCCCTGTATTCTTTTTCTTGATGGGGAGCATGGTTTCTTTTTCAATTCAACAGGAAGATGAATCATTGAAAGCAGTTGATGGAGATAAAAACTCCAACCCATTAAAATGGAAGTGAACGGATGAAAACCATTTTACTATTCGATGCTGAGACTCAACTTTACCGGCAATCACTCTACTCCTATTTTCAAAAAGAATTTGAAAAACATGGATATGCATTAAAAGTGATATACGACAATAAGTTGAACAATATACCCAATGATGGGCTTTTCAAGGGTATTCATTATTCATTCAGAAATTTTAATAAAGCCATTAAAGAACATGAAACCGATCTGATTATTTTATTTGTATGGCTGAGATATCGCTTTTTACTCCCGTTTATGATATTCAACCGGTTAAAAGGTATTAAATTGATTTCCTGGTCTCATGGGATTAATTTGCAAAAACGGAATCAATGGTTAATGAATCAATTCTATTACCTTCGCCAAAGGCTTGCTAATGGATTAATCATTTTCTCTGAGAATGAAAAAATTCACATTAAGGCATCCCATAAAAAACTCTTTGTCGCCAATAATACCCTTAATTTTTATGATTTCCCTAAGATCGATGCTTCAAAAGAACAATTAAAAGAAAAGTACGGTGCATTCGGTAAAAAAGTTGTTTTATGTGTCGGGAGAATGAACACCAACAATCGGAAACCCGAATACCTTATAAATGGATTTACTGAAAATCCACCCAATAATACACTGTTATTTATGGTAGGGCCCGGGTTTTCCCAGGAACAGAAAAAAAAGATGGAAAATTCTGTCAACATCCGATACATGGGTGCTATCTATGACTCCATTACCATCAATGAAATATACCAAATGGGTGATATTTTCTGTATGCCCGGTGCCATTGGACTCGCCATCAATCAGGCATTCTATTATGGGTTACCTGTTGTAATGGAAGATGTTTACCACGGCCCCGAAGGCATCTATTTAAAGGAGGGTGAGAACGGTTTCATTTTTAAACAGGGAGATATTAAGGATATGATGAATAAAATAAACATTCTACTTCAGAATGAAGAACTATATAAACGCTTTTCAAACCATGCGAAAGAAACCATACGCAATGAAGCATCAGTGGAAAAAATGCTAAAAGGTTTCCTGGAGGCAATCCGGTATGTCGACCAACCCTAATCAAACAGAACAAATCTCACAATCCATAAATAAATTTTTCGCTTGGTTGGAAGATTACGGTTTTCTTTCATACGATCAATTTGATTTTTGGGGATCCAAACCCGGGGTTTTCTCGAAGAAACTATTCTATAAAAATAAATTACTCGCATCACCCATTGTCGGCTTGCTTCAAATCCTCGAAAGCTTCCTGCCGTGGTCACGTCGATTTTTTGCAACCAGGCAGCGCTTTGCGATTGGAGATGCACATTTTGCCATGGGTTATATGAACCTGTACAAAATGACCCACGATGAAACCTACTTGAATAAGGCCAAAGCACTTCTTGATCTTTTGAAATCATCGGCAACTCAAACGCCTTCCGGTATCGGATGGGGATATCCATATACGTGGGTTACCCGAAGGGCGATTTATCCTCCCCGTACACCGTTTATTACTGTGACTCCCTATTGTTTCGATGCATTTATGGAAATCAGCCGGATTACACAAGAAAAATCATACCTCGATACAATTGCTAATATTGCCTCTTTTGCGGCCTATGATATTCTAGAGACAGAAATTTCCCCCGATGAAACCGCAGCAGGTTACGGTTTAGGCGACAAGAGCCAGGTTATTAATGCAAACGCTTATAGGGCAGCTCTACTTCTTCAAACATATCAACTCCTCGGTATTACGGAATACAAAGAGAAAGCTATAAAAAATATTAAATTCGTATTAAATCATCAGTGCCCGGATGGTTCATGGCCTTATGCAGTGAATGAAGATTTTATCGACAATTTCCATACCTGTTTTGTTCTAAAAAATCTTTACAAATGCTACCTCATAGTGAAAGATGAAGAAATAGTGAATGCAGTAAAAAAAGGATACGATTATTACCGTAGGTTTTTGTTCCGCAAAGATGACTCCCCTATCCATTTTGCACAAGCCAAACATTCCAAATTCAGAAAAATAGAAATGTACGATTATGCCGAAGGCATCTCCCTTGGAATACTTCTTCAAAATGAAATCCATGATGCGTTGGCGTTTTCTTTAAAACTGGCACAACAACTCATCCACAGATTTCAATTGAAAGACGGCCACTTCGTCACACGGGTTTCCACACTCAATACGATGAACACAATTCCCTATCTCCGTTGGCCCCAGGCACAGTTATTTTATGCCCTGACATCGATCATGGTTAATACTTAATCTGTGAAAATAAGGAGAATAAAATGAGTGAACCGATTTTTTCACATATCAATGAAATCATTTCTATTGTCCACGGTGAAGTATGTACTTCCCAGCAAATGGAATTCCTCTATAAACTATCATATGAAACCAAAGGAACCGGAGAAATCGTTGAAATAGGAACAAACATCGGTAAAACTGCTATTGCATTAGCTTACGGACAAAAAGTAAAAAAGGGAAAACCCATTCACAGTATCGATATTTATGAACACCCCGATATTGTAAAAAACCTTGAATTAGGAGGTGTTTCCGACTATGTAAACCGAATCGTACTCCCTAGTCACAAAATAGCCGGCAAATGGGATAAACTTATCGAGTTATTGTGGATCGATGGAGATCACTCATATAAAGGCGTCTGCTCAGATATTAAAAACTGGACTCCCTTTGTTATCCCCGGTGGACTCATCGCTCTACACGATTACCCCGGGCATCGCAACTCATTAGAAGTTTGGAAAGGAGTAAAAAAATATTTTCTTCGTTATCCCTATAGATACCGAGTCATTAGCGACCGGGAAGCAGGGAGTATTATTGTTTTTAGAAAACTTCCCTATAATCCCCAAAAAATAAAAATCGGAAAGAAAATCAAAAACAATATTTATTGGTTATACCGGAATTTGCGATCAATTGCAGTACATTATTTCCCCGGATTAGCACAGTCGATCAAGAAACTTCTATCAACCCGTACCAAAAAATAACTATTTTTATAAACATTTAAAACATAACAAAAAGAGAAATCCAATATGTGTGGAATTTGCGGAATTATTAACCTTAATGGACAACCTGTCCGAGAACCCGAATTGCAGCGCATGATTCAGTTAATCAAACATCGCGGCCCCGATGATATGGGGTTCTTTATACAAGAGAATACCGGACTCGGAAATGTTCGCTTAAGCATTATCGATTTATCTGAAAAAGGACATCAACCCATGTTCAGTCCTGATAGACGCTATTGTATGGTTTACAATGGTGAAGTTTATAACTACCTCGAATTGAAGGAAATCCTGAAGCATAAACACCCCTTTTATACCGCTACAGATACCGAAGTCGTATTGAATGCTTTTCTCGAATGGGGACCTGCAGGCCTGGATAAATTGAATGGCATGTTTGCTCTTGCCATTTATGACACAGTCACAAAGGAACTCTTTATCGCCAGGGATCGCTTCGGGATAAAGCCCTTCTACTATTACATCGATGACAGCATTTTCCTGTTTGCCTCTGAACAGCAAGTTATACTCCCCTTTTTAAAAAATAAACTCCCAAACAGAAAAGCCATTTACGAATACCTCGTATTCAATCGTACCGACCAGGGAGACTATACTTTCTTTGAAGGAATCCGAAAACTCCCCCACGGCTCCATGGGAATTCTAAAAAATAATAAACTGGAAATCAATAAATGGTACCATTTATGGGAATCATTAAAGCCACCTTTCAAAGAGCCACATGAATTCTATGACGCATTCAAAGAATCCATCCGTTTACAATTACGCAGCGATGTTCCTGTAGGTGTTTGCCTCAGTGGTGGATTGGATTCATCCGGGATTGTTTCCGTACTGGTAAAGGATTTCGATAAAACCGATTTAAATACCTTTTCAGCCATTTATGATGAAGGTGAAAAAGAAGATGAACGAAAATTTATAACTCTTTATAACTCAACATTAAAAAACATGTTTTTTACCTTCCCAACTGCTAAAAGTCTAATCGAAGACCTTAACTCGTTTATAACATGCCACTCCGAACCCGTCGCAACTCTCGGACCATATGCCCAATATAAGGTGATGGAACTGGCACGAAACCACGTCAAAGTGACTTTAGACGGACAAGGTGCCGATGA
>JAKAGC010000330.1 GCA_021817755.1 Acidobacteriota bacterium
ATTTCCCGATGAGCCCCCTGTATTAAATCTACCCATCGATTATCCGCGTCCAATAGTTCAAAGTTTTGAAGGTAAGACAGTATGGTTTGAACTGGAACGGGAGGAAGCTCACAGGTTCAAACAACTTGCTCGCGAAACCAATACCACTACCTATATTCTTGCGTTTGCAATATTTTATATCTTATTATCAAAATTAAGCGGCCAGGAAGATATAATTATAGGTACACCTGTTGCCGGTCGCAGTTACCCCGAACTTGAAAGTATCATCGGTATGTTTGTCAACACACTCGTATTGAGAAACAATCCCTCTCATGAACTTCCGTTTAATGAATTCCTTGAGAAAGTGAAGAAAAATACTCTCGATTCATTTCAAAACCAGGATTTCCCATTTGAGGAATTGGTGGAATCCGTTATGGTCAAGCGGGATATGGGACGAAATCCGTTGTTTGATGTGATGTTTGCTTTACAAAATGAGAAAGAGCAGGAAGATGGGAAAAGAGAATCAACTAACACTGATATTCAGTTTAGCGATAATGTTTCCCGGTTTGATATCACATGGCTTGCTGTCGAATCTCCCGAAGGATTACGGTTTATGCTCGAATATTGCAGCAGATTGTTTAGTGATAAAACTATCAGTCGGTTTATCGATTATTATAAACAGATCATTTCACAAATACTTGAGAACAATACTAAATTATTATCTCAGATAGAAATAATTACTCCAAACGAAAAAGAGCAAATCCTGTATGATTTTAATCGTGACTATTCTTATGAAAATAATAAAACTATTCAAAGTCTTTTTATTCAGCAAGTAGAGAGAACCCCCGATCATCCCGCATTGGTTACAGAGGGTTCCCGGTTAACTTACAAAGATTTGGACAATTTATCCCAACAAGTAGCATATGGACTGATTTTAAAAGGTATACAACCAGGAGATCTGGTGGCTATCAAAATGAATCGTTCCATAGAGATGATAGCAACCATCCTTGGTATTTTAAAAGCAGGATGCGCATATGTTCCAATGAACCCCAAAAACCCCGAAGAACGTACGCGCTTTATGATGGTTGATAGTGGGGCAAAACTTTTAATCACATCTCTTACAGAGTTTACGGAGGACATAGAGAATAATAAAAGTCTTGTAGAAAGATTGCATCCCACGCAGGACCATGCCTCAGCAAATCAAAATAATTCCCTCGCATATGTTATCTATACTTCCGGTTCAACTGGAAACCCAAAAGGTGTTCCCATTTCTCATGCCAATTTGTGTCCATTATTGCATTGGGGATACCGTCATATGTCCCTTGATTCCAACGATCGAACCTTACAAAATCTATCTTATTTTTTCGATTGGTCAGTATGGGAAATATTTATTACATTAACTTCAGGAGCATCTTTATATATCGCAAATGAAGAAACATTGCTTATTCCTGAAGAAATGAGAACTTATATAAAAAAGCATCAAATAACGGTTCTACATATTACCCCCACACAGTATCAAGGTTTAATTAATGCAGCCGCTCCTGGGATGGAGAACGAATTACTATTGGGAACACTGAAACATCTATGTATAGGGGCTGAAAAATTAACTTATGAAGTTGTAAAACGCAGTTACTCTTTAGTATCGGAAGATTGCCGTATTTATAATATGTATGGACCCACTGAAGCAACTATTATGGCCGCAGTATTGGAAATAAACCGTTCTAAAGGACATGATTATGAAAATCTCGGCAGTATTCCTATCGGTCTTCCTATTTCCAATAATGTGCTATTCATTTTTGATAAATACATGCGGTTATGTCCTATAAAAGTAGTAGGGGAGTTGTATATCGGAGGTGAAGGTATTGCCCGCGGATATCTTAATAATCCCGAATTAACCGCTGATAAGTTTGTTTATTCTGCCCACGAATTACACGAATTAACACGAAACACTAACACTATCACTAACACTTTCTATAAAACCGGCGATTTGTGCCGTTGGATTGAAGATGGAACTATCGAATATATTGGCCGTATCGATTTCCAGGTCAAGATCAGGGGACTTCGGATTGAATTGGGAGAAATCGAAAACAACTTGTTAACTCATTCCAATATTAAATCTGCCGTTGTAATCGTTAAAGGTGGTGACCGTTTATGTGCATATATCGTGTTAAATGAAAGACCATCCGAAATTAATACTACTTGGAAAGAGGAAATTAAAGAATTCCTTTCAATGAGATTACCTCAATACATGGTTCCTTCGAACATTATCGAGATTGAAAGTATCCCGTTAAATCCAAATGGGAAAGTCGATTTAAAAGCATTACCTGAGCCTGGGGATATGGAAGAAGGAAGGCAGTATACAGCACCCGGTACGGAAATGGAGAAGCAAATGGTTTCGATCTGGTCTTCGGTACTCGGTATCCAGGAAAACCGTATCGGTATCGATGATAATTTCTTCGAATTAGGAGGTCATTCTTTAAAGGGAACCATTTTAATTTCGAAGATATATTCTATTTTAAAAGTCAAATTGACTCTCGCACAATTGTTTACAGCTCCTACCGTTCGCCAATTGGCGTTGGAAGCGCAGCACATTACCCCAATAGATTATTCCTCTATTCCAAAAGCAGAAGTGAAAGATTATTATATTATGTCCTCTGCTCAAATGCGTATGTATATCCTTTCTAAAATGGAGGCAGGCAGTATTCAATACAATCTTCCCGCATTATTCGAATTAGGGAAAAATGTAGACCCGGAACGGGTAGAAAGTGTTTTTCGTTTAATAATAGACCGGCATGAGAGTTTCCGTTCATCTTTCCATCTGTTAGATACAACACCCGTCCAGCAAATTCATGCTCGAGTACCTTTTTCAATGAATCAAGAAGAAGTGGAAAACGAGAATGAATTGCAGCGCAAAGTCCATCAGTTTGTGCGAGTTTTCGATTTAACAATTCCCCCTTTATTCCGAGCATGTGTATTCAATATGAGAGATGGCCGTCGATATTTGATTATCGATATGCATCATATCATTTCCGATGGTACATCAATGGAGATTTTCCGTAAAGAATTCTTAACGCTATACCGGAATGATTTTTCCATCGAAGCACTCCCTTCTTTGCCGGTTCAATATAAAGATTATGCTCAATGGCAGGTTAGCAACTCAGAGAAGGTGAGAGCTGAACAACAGAAGCGCTATTGGATGAAACGATTTGAAGGAGAAATCCCTGTTCTCGATCTGCCGTTGGATTATCCACGTCCACCAGTACAGAGTTTTGAAGGCAGTTCCATTTCTTTTGTTATAGATCATGACCAAACCGCGAAACTTCATAAGTTTGCTCTTGAAACCAATTCTACATTATTCATGGTTTGTATTGGGCTTTTTCATATCCTGTTATCCCGGTTAAGCCGTCAGGATGATATTATTATCGGTACACCGGTAGCAGGAAGAAGGCATCCCGAACTCGCTAATATCATCGGTATGTTCATCAATACCCTTGCGTTGAGGAATATCTCCAATGATTCTTTATCGTTCGTAGATTTTATTAATACTATAAAAACATCAACCCTTGATGCTTTCGAGAACCAGGAGTATCCGTTTGAAGATATTTTAGAGGAAATAAAGGTTCAAAGGAATAGTGCACGGAATCCTTTATTTGATGTAATGTTTGCCTTACAAAATATGGAATCAACCGCTTTCGTTGATAAAGGTGAAGTGGAGATCAAGCCGGTGTCTTATGAAAGTAATGTAGCAAAATTCGATATTACGTTAGGGGCTTATGAACTCAATAACGAATTACACTTTACTTTTGAATATTGTACACGGTTGTTTAAAGAAGAATCAATCCGCCGGTTTATTGAATATTTTAAAAATATTGTGGCTTCAGTTTCCAGTGATCCCCGGATTTCCATCGGGCAAATTGAGATTATTACATCAGCCGAAAAAGAGCAAATTTTATATTCGTTTAATTCCCCCCATCAGTACCCCAATGACCGTCTAGCCCATGAGTTATTTAGAGATCAAGCAGAGAAGTACCCAGATCACATTGCTCTTGTCTCAACAGTCGGTTCCATTTTTCAACAACAACAGATCACTTATAGCGAACTCGATACTCAATCCAATCAAATGATGCTGTGGTTACAGCATGAAGGTATAGAGCCAGGTGATTTTGTAGCTATAAAAATGGATCGATCTGCCGATATGATTATTAGTATCTTAGGTATATTAAAAGCTGGGTGTGCATATGTTCCAATAAATCCAAAAAACCCAGAAGAGCGTGTTGAGTTTTTAATGAATGATAGCCGTGCTAAACTTTTAATCACATCTCTTACTGAGCTTACACAGGACATGGGGAATAAAAACCTTTTAGGGAAATCGCATCCTCCGAAGGTTCATGAACCCGTTTTTCAAAAAAACTCCCTTGCATATGTTATTTATACATCCGGTTCAACCGGGAATCCCAAAGGAGTACCCATTTCTCATTCCAATTTATGTCCGTTATTGCATTGGGGATATCGGTATGTTCCCCTTAATCGGCATGATCGAACCTTACAAAATTTATCTTTTTTCTTTGATTGGTCCGTGTGGGAGATATTTATTACCATTACCAGCGGCGCTACTTTATGTATAACTACTGAGGAGGTGTTATTAACTCCTATCGATACAATCGCATTTATGAACAAATACCATATTACCGCTTTGCATATCACCCCTACTCAATATCAGGCGTTAATAGGGGTTAATAGTGAATCAATAAAATATAAACCATTATTGAGAACTCTTAAATACTTATGTATCGGAGCCGAGAAACTCCCTTATGAGACAGTAAAGCGCAGTTATCCTCTTGTTAAAGAAGATTGCCGTATATATAATATGTATGGTCCAACCGAAGCCACCATTATGGCAGCAGTCCTTGATATTTCTAAAGATAAATCAGCTTTTTATGAAAGTCTCGGTAGCGTCCCCATTGGCTTACCTATAGCCAATAATCCGTTGCTTGTACTCGATCGAAATAATAAACTCTGCCCCATCAGAGTAGTAGGGGAACTGTTTATTGGCGGTGATGGCATCGCCCGTGGATATCTCAATAATCCCCAATTAACTGCTGAACGGTTTTATGATTTCCAGGGGCTCGTTTTGAGAAACCCGCCCCTGGACCCCGACAAAACTTCTGATATTAATAAATTATTAGATGAGTCAATACATAGTCAATTATCAAAAAGTTTTAAGGGGGTGCATGGGGGCGTTGTTCACAAAGCCCCCATGCATAAAAACCAGCAGAATAAAACCATATATTATAAAACCGGCGATTTATGCCGCTGGTTGGAAGATGGAAGTATTGAATATATCGGTCGTATCGATTTCCAGGTAAAGATCAGGGGATATCGTATCGAACTTGGTGAGATCGAAGACAGAATATTGAAGTCACCCTTTGTAAAAGAAGCTGTGGTGGTTCAGAAGACAGACTCCGCAGGCGATAAATATCTTTGTGGTTATGTCGTATCAAAAGCAGATAACCCAC
>JAKAGC010000001.1 GCA_021817755.1 Acidobacteriota bacterium
TATGGCTGGCGAGATCCTTTCCAACTAATGAACGAAGAGGATCAAAATAGGAAACAAAACAACCTACTTGCTCCAATTGTTTCAATACTCGCTCAACAGGCAGTTAATCCTCAATACTCAGGTTCTCTTTTAACACCCCATTTAACTGAAAAAGAACCATTAATAGAAGGTGTTCGAGGGAAAGGGGATCACTTTATGTTGGGCGAAGCTTCACCAATTCAACTTCCCCAGGAAGTAATAGAAGAGGTTAAAAAACTATTTCAACTTGCATTTAAGCACCTCGGCCCAATTGAAATGGAATGGGTTTACGACGGAGAAAGAGCCTGGGTAGTTCAATTACATAAAAGTAATCCAGTCTCATCAGGAGAAATAATATATCCCGGAGAACCTTTTAAATTTATCGATTTTGAGGTAAAACAAGGACTTGAAGCCTTGAGACAGCTCATTCCTTTAGCAGAAAAGGAATTAGTGGGGATCAGATTAATCGGTGATGTCGGTATCACAAGTCATTTCGGAGATATTTTAAGAAAAGCAAAAATTCCATCTCGAATTTCGCGTGATTAAAAAGGGCTCTTTTTGAGAAAACCGCCCTTGTCCTCCATAAAATTCTCATAAAAATTTTTGAACCTATTCAATATCTGTCCGATTGCTGCTTTACATTATGCAATAAATTTTTTCTATTTCTTTTTAAGCAATACCAAGCAAATAAATATAAACTCTTAACCTCCATGCAATGTTCCCTCTTAATACATATTTATGAATTAGTCTGTCTATTTCTACCTATTTTTAACTTTCAAACATAATACATAGGGGTTTTTACTTATATTAATTTGAGTATTCCATGTTATTGACTTTCTATATAAAATATATACAATTAGTCATATCAATAATTGAGTATTATTAAAAGAGGGGATAATATGAGCGTCAAAAGCATTAAATTAAAAATATACAAAAACTTGTCCAGTCTTCATTTAATTTTTTTAATTTTAGTACCTATTGCAGTTGTTTTATTTATTTTACTGATAATTAAACCATGGTTTATAATATGGAGAGAGCAAATTATCCTATTTTTAACCTTAGCATATATTCTCTTAGCAATATTGTTCATAAGTTATATAACAATTTTTGGATGGTTCAATTACTTGTTCCGTTATCTGGCGTATTTTATAGCCTGGGTTCTTTTTTATTTGCGATGCATGTGGGGAAAATTTTGGATAAAATTAACTGCTTTAATATTCATTTTACATATTGCCCAATATATTCGGTACAAAATCCTATATTTCATGCATGAATTTGATCCGATAAATTTCCTTAGATTGAAATATCTTGAAAAATCAATCATTCTTTTCTTTCTATCCATATTAATTATTGGATTACTAAAATCAAGAAAAAAGATATTTATTTCCGAATTTGTAAATTATACCGGTAGTAAAGACAAAAAATTAATTGAAACAATCAAAGGAATTGCACCCAATATATTAATCGAAGTCGGCCGTATTTCAAAATTATTAAAAGATATTGATGAAATACACCCTGAAACTGAATCTAATTTAATAAAACCTTCCCTCTTAAACATTCAGGATTATAGTAAGAGTTTGGATGAAATAACAAGTGCTCTTTCTACAGTATCAGTAGGGACATTTTTAAAAATTCCTATTGGGCCCATCTTAAACTTCTTTTCAAAAATAATGCATGGACCTAAGCTCAGCGGGAGCACTCATTATGATGGAGAAAAATTAGTAATTAATGCTCAATTAAAAGGCGGAAAATTTGATCGAGCTTGGAGCACTAGCAGTGATGAAATTGAAACGCCTCTACCTGCCTCTGAAAATGAGAAAATTGTTAAAATGACTGAAATCCTTGGATACAAAATTATTGCTTATCTCGGAAGTACCGGTAATTCTCAAGGGTCAAAGTGCTCTCCACGATGGGAAGCAAAAAAGCATTATACAGAAGGTCTTATCCGATATCGTGAAAGCCTTCTGGAAGAAGCGAATAAAAAACTATCTCTTATTAAAGCAAAAACTAGTTTCGGTCTTGCTTTAAGGCACGATTGTACATTTCATCAATGTTACTATAATTTAGGTATTGTATACCGTGCACTAAAAAATGATAATTCTGCCGAAGCTGCTTTCCGAAAAACATTAAGTCTTGACTCTGATTATCATTATTGCTATTATCAATTGGCTCATATCTATTATAAAAGAAATGATTATTCTCATGCCCAATGGTTCTGCGAACAAGCACTGAGAATATGTCCACAAAATGCTTTATATTGGAATTTATTGGCTGTAATTAAATATGACAAATACAAAGATGATAAATTTTTAAAAGCAGGAATTCCTTATGAAGGAATAATTGATATCCCTAAAGATACGGTAAAACTTTTTAAAATAGCATCAGCACTTGCGTGGCAGAATTTATGCAAACGTATAATACATGGAGATCAAAAACAAGAAATTATTAATCAAATTCCCTGTTTATGTATTCGCAATCTTGCAAAAATTTACGGGATGAAAATGAAAAGAATAAGCACATTCATTTTCAATCAAGCCCTCTTTTTAAGACCAGAGAACAATGACCTCTTTTTCGAATTAGGAAAATACTATTTCCGGGAAAAAAAATACGAAGATACTTACCATACTCTTGAACGGGTTTTTGAGGATGATTATGAAATAAATGATTCCCTTTCCTTCTGGTCACTATACTTTCGAACAATTACCTTTCTTTTGGAAAAGTCCGAAGGTGCAGCGAATTCGGAAGATATAAAAGATATAAGCCAATGTATTTTGCATATCAAAGAATGTATTACAAAAAAAATCCAAGGAATCTCCAACCAAAATAAATCAAGTAAATTAGCTATTGGAAAAAATTTACAACATGTTAAAGATGCACTAAACTCAATTCTTAAATTTATTAAAAACTTTGATGACCCAATAAAAAACGAAGTTGAAGAACTTAACTTAATATTTAGCTGGATCAACATCAAGCCCTCTACTACATGCCAAGAAGCAATTCAAGAAATAATAAAAAAACTTAAAGCCACCATTGAATCTAATACTCCTAATTACAAATGGATTAATATACAAAGAAGTATTTTATTTTCTAAAGAGGCACTAGAATCAAATGTAAATGATGCTATTAACAATTTCAAATCAATTATAAAAAACCTGGAAGAAAATAACTGGAATGAAATTCAAATATATAGAGTATACTACTATTTAGCAAAAGGATATTTAAAAAATAATGACTATCTAAATGCTTTAATTCAAGCTTGTAAAGGTATAAAATTTGATCCTTATGAAAACGAAGTACGACAAACTCTCGGAGAAATATATATTCAATTAAAAGATTATAGGAAAGCCCTTGAGGAGTTAAAAATTATTTATAATATTGATTCAAACAAAAGAATCGCGATTATGGATGATATCTATGACGTATATTGCAACCTGATTAAGTCAACCTATAATAAATCAGAAAAACAGAAATATATTCAAGAATCTATTACTTTTTTCTCCGATACCCTGGAAATTTTGTATGATAAATCCTATCTAACTAACTCGCTTGAAAATACAGAAGAAAAATATAAAGATAATCTGAAAAAAACACATTTGTATTTAAAAAATTTATATGAAAAATCAATTAATCAGGATGCTGAAGCAAACTATCATAATAGGATAGTAAATGAAATGATTACATTAAAAGAAACGCAATAAAAATAGGTTCTAGAAAAAGATATTCGAACAAATTGGAATTAGAATTTATTAACTAAATTTCATTAATCAATTACACAACTTAAATAGATTCACTCAATATAGATTAAATTTGTAATGAGGAGGGAATAACAATTGCTATTCCCCCCAAAATCCAAAAATTCTACTTATTAAAATGTTTCGAAATTATGCACCACTCTCAAAACCGCATCCAGCACCAGGGAGTCCCCCCCATCCACATGTTCGAACCCACATGAAACCATCCCATACATAATAAATACAAGCACTGCACAACAGCGCGGTTGTTCCACCTTGAGCCTTTTTCATTTGTTCATTACATAGTTTGGTACAACATTTCTTTTCTTCCATGTGTAAAGCCTCCAAAATAATTTTATTTTTCTTGTTTAATATTTCTTATTGCTCTATCTTGGAATAAATAATATTCTCATGAGCATAAGAATAAAAAACAATCAGATACATTAATAGCAATAAAACTTCCAAACTCAAAAATCTTCTATTAGCGCAAATTATCAAACTATTACAAATAGATTAATCCGGTTTTTATTTGGATATTGTATTAATTCTATACATAGAATCTGTTGCTTAACCCCCAATTAGAAGGAAAATTCCCTTTGGTAAATGCCTTCTTTATTAAATTAAAGCTTTAAGAGAATGTACTAAATCAGTACATTATTATAAGCTATTTTATTATTAAAATTTCTTAAACAGTCATCCTTTCTAGCATTTGGAAATTTTTCTAAATGTCTTATTTCAATACAATATTAAAATTAATATAAAACTACTACTTCATTTACAACAATTTTTACTGACAGTAATAAAACTTATCCCCCGTGTGCCAGATGAAAAATCGTAACATCTGCCTCATCCGGAACCATATGAGATTCAAAATCTTCATGAGGAATCACTTCTCCATTAACAGAAACCGTTATCAATGAATAACTATACCTCATTTTCTTTAATAAATCTGTGACCGTCATGCCCATCTGCCAACTCACTCTATCTCTATTATTTACCAATATCATTTTCATACCTATCAAAGTTTTCTCTTATTAATATATTATAATAAATTTTAAATTTTTCCACTCACCAACAACTCAATTGCAACATTCGCTTGCATATTAGCGGCAATTGCTACCCGAGCTGATATTAATCCCATACTCATATCCGTTTCCTGGTCACCGCAAATGATAAGTTTCCCTGCTCGTTGAACTCGTAAGGTTTCCGTACTCCCATATCCCGAAATCCCACTACCACAAACACAAGGACGATCTGGAAAATGTATGCACCATGTTTCGATCAACCATGCTTTACTCTCTGCCCTGTCAAATGCCTCGATCAATAGATGAGCTTCTTTAAATACCTCATCTACCCTATCTGCTGTTAATTTTAGATGATGCGCTTCGATTTCCACATTCGGATTTATATTTTTCAAATGAGCAGATAGCGCATCCACTTTCCTCTTTCCAATATCATAAATAAAATAATACTGTCTGTTAAGATTCGAAATCTCTACAGTATCGAAATCCACTATTATTAATTTCCCCACACCTGCACGCACCAGGGCAATCGCAGCATTGGAACCCAGGCCGCCGCATCCCGCGACGGCTACGCTTTTCTCTGAGAGAATGCCCCGGATACCCGGGACATTCCTCTCAAAGATAGCATCTGTATTTAAATTCGATACATCTGCCATATTTTCATTTTCTCAATTCTATTCTTGATCGTCTTTGATGATTTCAATCAATTCCGGCAAATCGATCCCAAGCTCTTTTAAACGTGATATTTTTGGAACTCCATTTCGCGTCCAACCACGTCTATCATAAGCGGCATCAACTACTTTATTATACATCATCATACGATAATCCCGTACAATCTTCATTTTCTCTTCAGTCGTCTTTCCTTCAGGGTCAACGCCAATGGTCTCTTTCATCTGCGTATCATATCGTTCCTGCCGTGATTCGTATTCTTCTTTTGTAACAGGGCCTACTGCACGATAAGGAGGCATATCGTGTTCACGTGTCCCAAACCCGAACATCCGGTTCATAATTCTTTGTAAATTATGAACCCTTCCACTCTGTTCCAACATCCGTTTTTCATCAATCGGCACTCCTGTCATACCTTCTACAAATTTGAAGAAATCTTCAACATGACCCGGAACTTTTGCCGCTACTTGTGGTGGATATTTTTTATTATCCGCAGGCACAACGTCATTCCAAATTAATTTGCATAACCCATTTAAACCGAACCAGGTTCTCCACAACGGGAAATAATAAAGGGCTTCTGCTTTATCTTCAAAAGAAGGAATTTGGTTGTTGACCATATCCATAAAAATCAACCATGCTTCATCATGCTGAGGACCTTTATTAGCAAGAGAATAACCCGCCTGCTGGGCAAGCGATTCTTTGGACATGTATTCGGAGAATTCAAGTCCTTTCACTTCCATTCCGATATCATTCAAGAAATTAAAATCCGCCCCGTATTCCTTGGACCATTTATGTTTAAGCCAACGAATTCCCTGCCCTACATCCACACCGAAACCTTCTCCACGAGCCATTTGATGAAGAAGTTCGAGAGAATCTTCAAGCGCTCCCCAATTCAATTTTAATCCACCCGTATGTGTAGTATTGATAATTCCCCGTTCGAAACACTCCATGACAAATCCAATGCATGTTCCTGCGGATATAGTATCGATGCCGTATGTATCGCAGTAGAAATTGAATTCCACCACAAAATCGCCATCAAAGCATCCCATATTCGAAACAGCACCTGCAGTTTCATATTCAGGACCATCAACCGTAACTAACTGTCCCTTATAAGGTCCCGTTTTTAATTCGAATTTATCTACAGTTTTTGCACAAGCCATGGAACAACCCTTCCAGCAACCATCCGGCATATTCTGAGTGAAATATTTTTTCTTCAGCAACTGGGTTCCGATTTTATGTGCATCTTTATGTGAACCATACTGATAATTCATAACAGGTAACAGATCGTATGCATTCATAACATCCACGATATTTGCAGTACCTACTTCTCTCATCGAACATTGAAATTTATCCAGTGTTGCCATTTCTGCATTGATGCGCATCCCGTAATCGCGGATCATTTTCGGGTCAGCAGGATTATTCATATCATCTACAATTTCAAGTGCCTTTGTCGGGCAGACATATGCACATGAGGTACACCCCACACAATGAGGGTCTACCTGTCCAAAAGGCATAGTGAGGTGGCGATTTATTCCACGCCCTGCGAAATCGATAATCCGTTCCATAATGAATTCATCGCAAGCATTAACACACATTCCACATAAAATACATGCTTTCGTATTCGAATCCGTAATAGAGCTTGTATATTCCGGAGCCTCCGTAACACCACATCGTTTTGCAATCGCTTTCACAAGTGGAACATTCGGCCACCGTCCTAAATACATTCCCGCCAGAACTTTTCGGTGTTCTTTTACTTTTTCAGATTCCGTCTCCACTTTAATTGCTTCCCGAACAGGATAATTACAAGATGTTACTATCTTTTTCGTCCCATTTTGTTCGATCTCCACAACGCAAAGACGGCAACTTCCTGTCGGAGTCAGGTTTTTATTTCTGCATAATGTCGGTACTGAAAATTTCGCTTCCTGTATCGCATTAATAAGCATAGTGCCTTTTACAACAGAAACAGGAGTATTATTTATAATAATATCTATTTTATTTGTTTTTACTGGAGTAGATGCTACAGCCATGGTAATAACCTCCTATACATTGGCGCTGCATTCGCTGCATCCGCATTTCTTTTTTTCGATATGTCCCACAAATTCCTGTTTGAAAAGATTAAGTGCGGACAGGATAGGATTGGCCGCATTAATACCAAAATTGCAGAGGCTCACCTCATTCATGGTGCGAGCAATTTTTTCTAGGAAATCGATGTCGCCTTCTTTCCCTTCGCCTTGATTAATACGTTCCAATGTGTTAACCACAGCAAAAAGTCCCTCACGGCATGGTGTACATTTTCCGCATGATTGAGTTTCAAGTTGCTTTACACAGTGAGAAAGCGTTTCTATCATGCAGGTATCTTCACCGTAAACAGTTATTGCACCAGTACGGAAACTAACCGGCATAGACTCGAAAGCAAGATTCATATCCAACTGGGAAGGTGCAAAAAAGGTCCCTGAAATTCCACCAAGTTGAATCGCTTTAATTTTTCGTCCTTTGGAAGCACCACCACCAATTTTCTCGACCACATCACGCAAGGATGTGCCCATCGGAACTTCGACTAATCCTGGATTAGTTACGTCACCTGCAAGTTGTAGGACTTTTGTTCCCGGCGTATCCTTTGTTCCTGTAGAATTAAACCATTGTACGCCCTTTTCGATTATCGAGGGGATTAGAACACAAGCTTCCAGATTTAAAGTAGTCGTCGGTTTCTTCAATAAACCAACCTCTTCTATAGGAATATATCGAGCAAAGGAATCCCCAGCTTTTCCCGACATAACATTAATCAGCGAAGAAGATTCCCCGGGAACAAATGCTCCACCAAGACGGTGAATCAAGATATCAAAATCAAAAGAAGAGTCTTGAATATTCTTCCCAAGTAACCCATTTGCTCTTGCTTCATCGATAGCTTTCTGTAAAAGTGATTCCGCATTTTCATATTCTTTCCAGGTGATGATATACCCTTTATGTGCACCAACAGCATATCCAGCAATAAGCATACCTTCAATTAGAGCATAGGGATTTTCTTCGATAATTCCTCGTCCGATTGAGGATTCCGGTTCACCTTCTGCAGCATTACAAATAATAAATGCCCCTTCTTTCTTCTCTTTTTGAGTATTATAAACGGTTTGAAGAGTAGAAGCTATATCCGCACCACAGCGACGACTGCGAAGACCCGCTTGTTTTAATTCCTCTATCACATTTTCAGGATTCCCGTTTTGTAATACCATCTTAAAAACGGAAAAATCCTTTGACATAGTTCCTCTGAATATCATCGGTTGCTGCGTTGTTATTAATTTTATCGGTTCCGAAAGTTTTAAGGGTCCCACAGTTTTTACTTCCAGGGAAAAGAAAGGATCAAAAGTTGCAATATGGTATATATAGGCTTTGTGTACTCCCGTTTTGGAAGTTAAACGATCGATTGCCGAAATCGAAATGAAATGAAATCGTTCCTGAATATCCTGCATCATTTCGACGATGAATTCCGGATCATTTCCCCATTTTTCAATTATTTTATCAACATTTTTCAGATCAGCCGAGCACAATTGAGTAATCGTTTTGGGTCTTGTATTTAAAGCTACTTTATTTTCTTCCACTCTCCATGCAGGCGTAATCCCTCTGTTTTTGATTACCAATGCTTTCATCATTTTGTTTCTAAAAACAGTACCGATTCCACCACGTCCCGCTTGTTTAAGGCGTGCGACATTTCTTCTCCAATCCCAGAATGAAAAATTCAAGATACCCATTCTGACATAATCAGCACCACGCCCCGCAGAGACAACTGCAATATTGCGTTTATCCAGATCATCATCTGCGTACATTTCTGTTAATTCTTCTGCAACGAGATGGGAATCAATACTCTCTTCCGGAGCTGTTTCGATAGTAATCTTTTTATTAACAGCGTCGATATATATTATTGTTTCTTCTTTTGCTTTTCCCACTAACATTAAAACATCGAAACCTGCAAATTTCATATAGGGTCCGAAATACCCTCCCACATTGCAATCCATTACCGACGATGTTAATGGAGAAAGAGAGGTGACAAGGGTTTTTCCCGAACCAGGGAAGGAAGTCGCACCACCAAGTGGACCAGGAGAAAAACAAATCGGATTCTCCGGGCTTTCCCACGTCGTATTTTTTGTAACTTCTTTAAACATTAACCAAAGATCGAATCCTTTTCCTCCTGTCCAGCGATCTATCATCTCCTGGTCAACAGGTAGAATTGTTATTTCATCCTTATCAAGATCAATCCTCAGTATCCGCTGCGAATATCCCCGGTTTAACGGTTTGATTTCAAAGGGGAATTCACGTCGGATTTTATGCGCTTGCCGCATATGAGCTATTTTCTCATGTGACATATATTTACCCTCCAGTAAACGAGTTTAAATGGTTATTCAACCACAGAGTTATTTTTTTCATTGCTTATATGATAAAAGTTGTTATTATTAATGATAATATATTTTATTATTTTTTGTCAAGCTTACCAGACAATGATCTTCTTGACCAGATCATTAGCTGTTTTGAATCATAAAAAAATTAAGTTAAGGATATTCAAAAAATCAATTCTCCTTTTACTTAACAACGATTTCGATTTGCTTTTTATCTTCCGGTATTTTATCTAGAGAATTGACCAGCGCCTCTACCACATTGATAAAAGTCTTGGAGACAAAGGCATTAAGCGGAATTTCAGAGCCATTCACTTTTAATATTATATTATTCATCATACTCCTCCATAAATCGGATTATATTAGTAATATCCTGACTGTCAAAAACAATGATCCCCTGCTCACCCGTTTGAGCTAATATAGCTTCCACCGATTCAGGACCAGTCGCCACAATTGCACTTAATCTATTTAACGGATATTTAAGTGAAATATTAACATTTGCTTCGAAGATTTCTAAGATAGGAATATCATTACACGTGAGTCCTTCCAAAAAAAGATAATCATATTCTCCATAGCGTGCCTTTAGAATTTCCATTACATCCATGTTATCAGATCCCATCTTAGTCGAAGGAAAGCGTTCCATTGTAAGTAATTCTGTTTTAGAAACCAATAGCGATTGAAGGGAACCTGCTTCAAGGAATTTGAAAGTATCTTTAGATTCTGGTTCAACTGTATATTTATGTAATGCCCCTTTTGCAGCAACCACTTTTTTGTTTTTTTCACTTAGTGCTTGAATAAGACGGACAATCAGTGTCGTTTTACCACTACCTGACCAACCCACAAAAGAGAAAGCTTTCATTATTTTATAATAATATATATTCGATCGATAGTCAATCCCGCTATCAATAAATAAAGGGAATCTACAAAAAAGTTAAGACGAAAATTATTTTCGATTTGATTTCTACCGGGAGTTTTATTATAATTAGAAATTGTTATAATTCCAAGACAAATAAAATAATTTGTCTTTAAGCGAGGTTTATATGGATTTCAAGAATAAACTTGAACAATTGCTCTCCAACCATCCCAGGATTTTGAAGAATCTTGAGAGAAAGGAACTCATCCGGCACACTGTAAATAATGCCGAAGTATTTGTAAGTCCGAATGGTGCCCTTGTGTCATTGACACCCGCTGATGTAACAGGACGAAGCCCCCAGGATACCTATATGGTCAAATCGGATCAAATCGCAAACGAAATCGACTGGGATTCACCCAATTGTATTGCTATGACTCCCGAAACCTTCGATATGATCCTCGATGATGCATTTGCCGTAATGCAAAAGAAATCTCAATTATATGTAACCGACCGGGTCGTCGGAGCAGATGTAAAATATGCACTTCCCGTACGCCTGGTAACTGATAAAGCGTTAACTTCTGTTTTTATTGACAATATGTTTCGCCCCGTCCCCCAAGGACTCGAAAAGAGTGTATTTTTCAATAAACCCTTTACTTTAATCGCTCTCCCTTACGACCGATTGGATAAAACCAAATACACTGGACGCCTACGCTCAAATATTGCTGTAGTTATGGATTATGTTAACGGCATCGGAGTCGTATATGGCCAGGCATATCTTGGAAGCTGCAAAAAACTAATATTCACTGTAATGGATTATTTACTTCCTGGAGTCGGAATTTTACCCCTTCATGCAGCAGCCAATGAAGGGAAAAAAGGAGATATCGCCTTATTTTCAGGTTTATCCGGCACTGGAAAAACCACACTTTCCGCTGATCCCAATCGCGCATTGCTCGGCGATGATGAGCACGGATGGAGTGATGATGGTATAGCCAATTTCGAATATGGTTGTTATGCAAAATTAATCAATTTGAATCCCGAAAAAGAACCTGAAATTTACAATGCTGTTACTCGAAAACTTCCCGTGGAAGAATATGGTACCATAGTTGAAAACGCTATGCTTTACCCCGATCGGGGATTCGACTTTAATGATAACCGTTTAACTGAAAATTCACGCGGATCATTCCCGCTCAGTTTTATTGGTAATGTTAAAGAGTCTGCAAAAGGCGGGCATCCAAAACGTATTCTATTCTTAACCGCTGATGCCAATGGCGTTTTACCCCCAATGGCAAAGTTGACCGAACCTCAAGCTATGTTATGGTTTATTATGGGATATACCAGTAAACTTGCAGGTACCGAAGCTGGAGTCAAAGAACCCACTTCTACTTTTTCAAGATTCTTCGGCGCACCTTTTATGCCTCGTAACCCCGATGTATATGCTTCGATGCTCGGTGAAAAAATGAAGGAGTATGGCTCTCAGGTGTTTTTAATAAATACCGGATGGAGCGGCGGTCCTTATGGTATCGGAAAACGCATGGATATCACAATCACACGCACTATAATTACTGCTGTTCTCGATACCGAGCTTGAGGGAGTCGAATACGAAGAAGATCCCAGATTCCATATCATGGTCCCCAAAAATTTCCCCGGAGTAGACCCAACGATTTTTAATCCCAGGAATACCTGGCAGGATAAAAATGCATTTGATGAAAAAGCCAATAAACTTGCAAAAGAATTCAGTAACTATTTTGATAAAGTTTATGGCAATAAAAATATAGCTCCTGAAATCATCAAATGCTGTCCCGGTAAATAGATGCCAATTTGTATCGTTATTCCACATTATATAATGGAGGTAAAATGAAAAAATCACGTTTAATTGCTTTATTAGCGATTATTTTAGTTTTTTCCATGTTTTTCCAATCCTGCGATAAATTCAATGATCTCGATATCGTCGGAACATGGCAGTTTGTTTTAAAAATTTCCGGTGAAACTATTCTCGCTACCTATACATTTACAGGCAGCAAAGATTCCGGTCATGTTATCTGGGATAGTGAAGATGTTGGGACTTATTCCGTTTCAGGCGATCAAGTCAACTTTACAATCTATTATTATGATACGAATAACGATTATACAACTGAAGCTTACACCGGCACTATAGATGACCGTTATGATATGCACGGAACTTTTGTTTACACTGTGCAAGGCCACAATCCTGTCTCGGGAAGTTGGGCCGCTGGTCGATAAATTTTAAAATACCCAATTGCAGTATCAACCGGGTATTTCAGATTATTAATAGAATACCCGGTTGACAAACCGCCTCCTTTATGTTAAAATTTAACCGTTAGGTGGGAATAGTTTGAACCAAACCCACTTACAATGAGTTAATTAATACAAAATAGTATTACTCGAAACACTTAAAAATGATTTCGAGTAAAGGAGGCAAATATGGACAAACAGCATATACCCACTGTTATTATTTTTACAACACCCACCTGTTCGTGGTGTCGCGTAGTTAAGCAACATTTAAAAAAATATAATATTCATTTTAAAGAAATCGATGTCACCAGGGATGAGAGTGCAGCCCGTGATATGGTACGGCGTACCGGTCAACAGGGTGTTCCCGTTACATTAATTGGAAATCGCCCCGTGATTGGATTCAATAAAAGTGAGATCAATCGGCTTCTTGATATAAAAGAACACGCATAACACAACTCACTCAATTTCTTCTGCTTCAATGGAGCTCAGACAAGCCCCAATCAGTTAAAACAATATGCCAATTTACTTATTAGATGAAGAACCCGTTTTTCCATCTCCTCAGTTAGCAGACCCAGAGGGTTTGCTGGCAGTCGGAGGAGATTTGTCCCCCCAACGCCTTATTAACGCATATGCTTCCGGCATATTTCCCTGGTTCTCCGAAGGTGACCCCTTACTCTGGTGGTCACCTGACCCACGTATGGTCTTACTACCCAATGACCTACACGTTTCAAAAAGTATGACTAAAATTCTCGATAAACAATTGTTTTCTGTCACTTTCGACAAAGACTTTGAAACCGTAATTGCCAATTGTCGTCAGTCCCGTCTAAATCGTGAAGGGACCTGGATTACCCAGGAAATAGAAGAAGCCTATATCAAATTACACCAATTAGGTATCTCCCACTCTGTTGAGGTATGGGAAAAAGGAAAAACTGATAAATTAGCTGGAGGATTATACGGAGTCTCATTAGGAAGAGCCTTTTTTGGAGAATCCATGTTTTTTACAGTTACCAATTCTTCAAAAGTTGCATTTATTACATTGGCCCGAACATTATTTAAAAATAATTTTCTTATGATAGATTGCCAGGTACCCAATCCCCACCTCAAGAGCCTCGGTGCTCATGAAATCCCACGAGCCCAGTTCCTGGAAATACTAACCAAAAGCCTTCAATTTGATACCATTCTTGGAAATTGGGATTTATCTTCAGGAGATTGATAAAGGATTTTAATAAAAAAAAAATATTTATTTCGTAATGGGGCGACTGCATTGCATTTTTGAATTAGTTCTGATACTATATATCTATGATTAAAATACGATTGATATTTATTATATTAGTTTCCCTGGTTTCAGTGGTTTGCTTGACATTTTTTCTAAATTTTCAAGCTCCTATGAACCCCGAATTGGCAAAAATATCGGATTTTAGAATTACGCAAATTTCAGGAAACGGACGTATTTATATCGATAACAAATCCATTGACGCAAATAATTTATCAATTGCATCTCAGGTAGATATGAAACAGATGGTTTTTAATACAGATGTCTATTTGAGAACTGACTCCAATTCTGCTGTTGAGATTTACCTCGGAAATACCGCATTTGATATTTCCCCCGGTGGATATTTTCAATGGCAATACGGAAAAGGGCTGATTTTTTATGCCGGAGATATTTCCTGGGAAAAAAAAGATAAAAATGATTCTCCAATTATTTCCGTCCTTTCCCCAGAAAATAAATTAAATCTATCTGATTCTGGAAGAATTAAAATAAAAGAAAATATATACGATATCTGGTGCTATACGGGAAAAATGGAAATCACATATGCTGGAAGCAAATACAGTTTATCTTCCCGTCAATTATTTACTACTGCATTATCTCTCCGCAATTCCAATCCTGCCATTACCCAGGTACTCGGAATGCCCGATAATCTCGACCCTTTAAAAAGAGATATTATTTTAAGTAATAATCCTGATGATTCTGTAGTACGATTTAGTTGGAATAGTGCCAAAGACACCTCACAATATATTTTTAGAATTTATACATCCAATTTGAGAGAAAATCTCATACAGGAAAAATTTCTTGGATTGAACCGATATTCTCTCGATTTATTACAATTTGAAGATGAACGTGATTTTTATTGGGAAGTTCTACCTTTCAATCCACTGGATCAGCGAGAAGGTGTAGCATCTAAAATGGGACATATCAAAATTGTAGGAAATTTGATTGAAAAAAAGAATGTAAGCAAACCGCCTACATTGTCTATAAAGAATCTGTCTGTTAACGGTAATATGGTATATATAGATGGAGAAGCTGATCCCAATTCCCAGCTTTTTATCAATGACCAACCCGTTAAAATAGATATGGACAGCAGGTTTTTTATTACATTCAGAATTCCCACTCTCGGTCTACATAAAATAATTATCAAGCTGATATCCTTGAATAATGTTGAAACCATCGAAGAACGCTATGTGAGTATATTTGAAGAATGACGGAACATGAAATAACACCTCCAATTAATAATTCAACCCGAAATGGCTTCGATTACCGGTTGATCTTAAACTTTCAAGCTGCTACAGATATACGTCAATTATGGAGTTATTTTTTTCAAGGATTAGGCACATTCATTAACATAGAACATGCCCGGCTTGTATATCGTATCGGAGTATTATTCGAACAAATCGATACCGATTCTAGCGGTTCTACTTTCAATATTCTTACCAATTTCCATTTTATAGATTCCCGCAAAGAATTCGATTTCGATCTTACTGGGGAAAAAGCATATTTTTTCATGAGACAGGACAGCGATATCATTCAACTCGATATCGACTGCAAAGAACGTGGAGCTATTACAGCCGATGAGTTGGAAACTTACCTCGTCGACTTCATTCATATCTTTTTCAACCAGGTTTATTTACTCCTTAGACTCAAAAATTTTGAATATCATGCCGTAAAAGATGATATAACAATGGCTTACAACCAGAATTATTTAAAAGCGTTTATTCAGAATGAGATCGAACGGTCCCGCCGTTTTGCCTCAATGTTTTCGATAATCTTTTTCGACCTAGATAATCTTAAATCCATAAATGACATTCACGGTCACCTTGTGGGTACCGAAATACTAAAGGAAGTTGCATCTCTTTTGCGTTCTCAGGTCAGAAAAGTAGATGTTTTGTCGCGATTTGGCGGGGACGAATTCGTAATCGTATTGCTCCATGCTGATGCATCCAGAGCCTACGATGTTAGCCAACGCATCCGTAAAGCAATTAACAACCACGAATTTTTAAAAACCCAGGATTTGAAATTACATATTTCCGGATGTTTCGGTATTTCCAGTTTTCCATTTAATGGTGCCACTCCCGAAGAACTCATCCGGAAAGCCGATATAGCCATGTACGAAGTAAAACGTGCCGGTAAAAATGGGATTAAAATTTATGAAGGAGATCAATAATGGCGATTTTTTCGCGTATTTACAATTACTTTAGTTCTGATTTAGCAATCGATTTAGGAACAGCAAATACATTAGTGTATGCCAAAGGAAAAGGAGTAGTCATAAGAGAACCCTCTATAGTTGCAGTAGAGAAACATACCGGGAAAATACAGGCAGTGGGAAGCGTAGCAAAAGAAATGCTCGGAAAAACACCCGCTAATATAGTCGCAATTCGTCCCATGAAAGATGGTGTCATTGCTGATTTTGAAATAACAGAAAAAATGCTGGAATATTTTATTCGCAAAACCCGTGGCGGTGGGCATTTCTTAAAACCCCGTATCGTCATCGGTGTCCCCTCTGAAATTACTCAGGTAGAACGCCGTGCCGTTAAAGATGCAGCGCTCCGTGCGCGAGCCTCTGAAGTTTTCCTAATTGAACAAGCCATGGCATCTGCAATCGGTGCCGAATTACCCATTACCGAAGCCGGCGGAAACATGATCGTCGACATCGGTGGCGGTACAACTGACGTCGCTGTCATTTCTTTATCAGGAATCGTTATCTCTAAATCCATCCGTACCGCATCAAATGAAATGGACGAAGCCATTATCCAATACATTAAAAAGAAATATAACTTACTCATCGGAGAAAGAACCTCTGAACAAATTAAAATTGAAATCGGTTCCGCTTATCCCCTCGATGAGAATCTTGAAATGGAAATCAAAGGTAGGGACCTCTCCCACGGTATTCCAAAAACAATTACCATTAACGATGCTGAAATCCGTGAAGCTCTCGAAGGTGTCGTTCACGCTATCGTTGAAGCCGTAAAAAATACCCTCGAAAAAACCCCTCCCGAATTATCCGCCGATATCGTGGACCGCGGGATTATTCTTTCCGGTGGAGGATCACTATTACGAAACCTCGATAAACGCCTCAGAGAAGAAACCTCACTCCCAGTATTTATCTCTGATGATCCTCTCTCTTCAGTTGTTCTCGGTGCAGGCAAAATTCTGGATAACCTTGAATTACTACGAAAAGTTGGACAAAACTATTAATTATTTTATATATATGGATTGAGCCCCGGTGAAAACCATAACAGAAAATATCTCTACAGAACGCAAAATCGTCATTGTCGTTACAGTCTTATTCCTTAATCTGATCCTCGTTTCCACCGGTGTCGTCCTCCAAAATGATAAAACCCTTTTCCAGAGTGTCGTAGGTTTCGTCGTATCTCCATTCCAGATCGGATTCCAGAAATCTGTCGATTTTATCTCTCATCAATTTCGACACTATCTCTTCTTAAAAAATAGTTTCGAACGGTATTATGATCTTGAAAAAAAATATACCGAATTAATCTACCAGAATTATCTCCTGAAAAAAAAGATAAAGGATCAGGATTTTCTTGATAGTATCAAATTCAAACGCACCCAGTTTATCAAAGCCGATGTTATCTCCATCGATGTCAATTTTCCTCTCAGCAGTGTATTCATTGACAAAGGAAGCAAAGATAAAATCAAGAAAGATATGATCGTACTTAATAATAAAGGTGACATCGTTGGCAAAATTGTCGAACCCATTACCTTCTTTTCTTCGCGCGTACGCTTGATTACTTGTTCTGTCGGCGGTATTGGTGCCTATATCGAATCAGATAAACTCGAAGGCTTACTTACCGGTAATAACTCCAATATTTGCAGTTTCAAATACCTCATTGAAAATCGTATGGTTACTGTTGGGGATATGGTAATCACTTCCGGTACCGATCGAATTTTCCCCCCATATATCCCCATCGGGCGTGTTGTTAATGTGGAACAGGAAACCCTTACACAGAAAATTGATGTCGAGCCCTTTTTTTTAAAAAATTCTCTTAAACAATTAATCGTTATTTCAAATGACCAGGCATTTATCATTGACGATCAACCACCCATTCCCGAAAAATTACCCATGGTGAGCCAAAACCGGACTCCACATATTTTACAGGATAATAACCAATGAATAGACGGTTTAAAGTACTCATTTTTCTTTTATTGATAATCGGACAGATTATTCTACAGCGTTATGTACAACAATTAAAGATCCATCTGGACCTGCTCTATCTCATTCTTGTCTATATCAGTGTTATGTCCGGGTTCTATAAAACTCTTCTCACTGCTTCTCTAATCGGATTGGTTACCGACTATTTCTGTTCTGCCAACCTCATGGGAGTATTCGGTTTTTCCCGTGTTATCGCAGGATTTATTCTCAATGAAGTCTCTCATCGCATCGATTTGAAAAACAATATTTTCGTATTTTTATTAATTGCTGTCTCCCTTTCTTTTTCTAACGCCATCGCCAATTTATTTCTTTATTTCATCCAGGGATTTTCATTCAACCTTGATATGCTTTTGTATCAACCCGTTTTAACCGGCTTATTGGGGTTAATAATCGTAACCTCTTCTAAAGCCAGGATGTATCTTGATGTATATTGAAAAACAAAAATTATCTAAACAAGAAATTAGACATATCGCATTTATCGCAAATATATTAATAATCTTCGTTTTTATCATTCTTATCTTCGCATTTTGGAATACACAGGTTCTTCGTAGGGAGTATTACACCATACAAGCAACCCAGAATATAATAAAAGATATCGAAATAAAAGCCCCCCGTGGATTCATTCTTGATAGAAATCATAACCGCCTCGCTGAAAATAAGTTAAATTTTACACTCTTCCTTGTTCGCGAATTCAGTAAAGAGATGCCACGCACTCTCGATGTAGTTGCTTCTGTTATCGGTAAAAGCAAACCCGATATCCAGAAGCGTATCGATAAATACAAAAACCACCCCGAATCTTTTATGATCCCAATTGAGAAAGATATCTCTCTCGATAAAGTCATATATATCGAAAGTAGAGCCGATGAATTTCCTGAATTTAAAATACAAGTAGAACCCGCTCGTGCTTATCCTTATGGAGAAGTTGCCTCCCATGTCCTCGGTTATATATCTGAATTGAATACAGATGATCTCGGTGATAAGAAAAAGATGGGATACTCTCTCGGAGATATAGTAGGTAAAAGCGGTGTCGAAAAACAATATGAAAAATACCTCAAAGGCTCAAAAGGGAAGCAGACCGTTGCCAGGGATAATTTAGGCCGTATCAGGGAAGTAATTCGCGAAAACCAACCCATTATTGGCTCTAATCTCGTACTTACCATCGATATTGAACTTCAAAAATACATTGAAGAAATTTTTAAAGAACATAACGGAACTGTAGCCGTAGCTGAGCTAAAAACCGGAGGCATTCTTGCTCTTGTTTCTAAACCCAATTACAATCCCGAATTCTTTTCCGGTGTTCTTGATCCCGACGAATGGAGTGCTTTACTTAACAACCCCGATAAACCACTTCATAATAAATGTTTACAGGGGTTGTATTCACCAGGTTCTGTTTTTAAAATTATCATTGCCCTTGCCGGATTACAAGAGAATATTATTTCCGAAGATACAATGCTAACATGCGGTGGCTCTCTACAGATTTACGATCGCGTTTTCCACTGCTGGCTCTCCTCCGGACACGGTTCTCTTAATGTTATCGATGCATTAAAAAACTCCTGTAATGTCTTTTTTTATAGGGTTGGAAAAAGGCTCGATGTCGACGTAATTGCAAATTATACCCAAATGATGGGTTTGGGCGATAAGACCGGCATCGATCTTCCCAACGAACGCAAAGGTATCATCCCTTCCAAAGAATGGAGACAAAATAGCGCAAAGGAAAAATGGTTCCCCGGTGAAACCATTTCAGTAGCCATTGGAGGCGGTGTTCTTAATATAACTCCTATTCAAACCTTAAAAATGATCTCCACGGTTGCTTTAAGAGGAAAAATGCCTCAGCTTCATTTACTCAAGGATATCGAATCCAATGGCAATGTAACAATGGAATCGCAACCCCAGTTTACCCAGGTCCCAATCAGTAAAGAAAATTTTGAAATTGTAATCAAAGGTTTATATAAAGTCGTAAATGATGGAGGAACAGGAAATGCTGCCCGGGTCCCAGGACTTGATATTTGTGGGAAAACCGGAACTCAGCAGATTATTTCCAAAGAAACACCCAATTATCAAAACCTTGCTAAACAAAAAAAGTACAAACCCCATGCTTGGTTCGTTTCTTTTGCCCCCATGGATAATCCTCAGTATGCCGTGGTAATTTTCGTTGAACACGGCGGTGATGCCGGAAGTGTTGCTGCTCCCATTGCCCCCTTCATTTATAAAAAACTTTTCCACAAATAAAATGAAAGACGTTTATAAGTATTTTGATAAATTTACATTCTTTGCCATTATAACTCTTGTTCTCACTGGAATTCTTCTAATTTTTAGTGCTTCAAGAGAAATGGGGCAAAATTATTGGAGCAGGCAGTTAGTCTGGTTCGGTTTTTCACTCGTAGTTTTTATGGTAATTTTCAGGGTAAAAACCGAAATGGCTTTCCGCTATGGAATTATTATTTATGGTGCATTAATATTTATCCTCATGATCCAGTTTATCGGAGGAGAAATTGTCGCAGGAACCAGGAGCTGGATAAAAACAGGCCTTTTCTCCATTCAGATATCCGAATTCATTAAAATTCCCATCGCCCTCGTTCTCGCTAGAACTCTTACTCGTTTTAATGTGATCGGTTGGAAGGAATTATTAAAGATTTCCTCCATTGTCGGACTCCCTTTTTTATTAATTGCACTCCAACCTGACCTGGGAACAGCATTTATGCTCCTTTCTTTTATATTTGTTTCCATGCTGCTTAAACGTACCCGTCTTATTCTCATTGTTGTATTAGTGATTATCGGTCTTTCAGGTATTTTTACAACATGGAATTTCGTTTTGAAACCCTATCAAAAAAACAGGATCGCTTCATTTCTTGACCCCGAAAAATATAAAAAATCTTCCGGATACCAGGTCATTCAATCTAAAATTGCCATCGGTTCAGGCGGACTTACCGGCAAAGGTTATCTCAATGGCACTCAGTCTCAATATCAATTCCTTCCTACCCGGCATACCGATTTTATCGTATCCGTTTTAGGTGAGGAATTCGGATTTATGGGAATCAGTTTTCTCTTTTTATTTTTCTTTGTTATCTTTTATCGCCAGTATAATTTTAAAGTTCAATCCGATGAAGAATTCTATTTCGTTTACCTCTTCAATTCCATAATCCTCTTTCAATTCATTGTCAATATTCTTATGACTATCGGATTTGTACCCATTATGGGGGTGCCCCTCCCCTTTGTCTCTTACGGTGGTTCTTCCTTACTCGCTTTTTTTACAGGCGAAGCACTTATATTTAGAATAAAAATAAGCAGTTACTTAAATGAATTTTAATACACAATCAAACACTACAGATATCTCACAGTTTATTTTTCAACTTGAAAATCCTCAGGTATATACAGGTAGAGAAATTAATGCCATAAAAAAGGATCCCTCTCTCATAAAAAATCCTATTTCCATTTGCCTCGTTTTCCCCGATAAGTACGAAATCGGCATGAGTCATTATGGGCTTATCCTCCTCTATCACTTCCTGAACAATATCGAAAATGTCATTGCAGAACGGTGTTTTCTACCCAGCAAAGCGTCCATCGAACTATTCAAACAACATCAGGTCTCACTCTTTTCACTCGAAAGTCGCCGTCCTCTTAAAGAATTTGATATCATTGCCATCTCTTTCATGAGTGAAATGAATGCCACCAATATATTCCCCGTCCTCGAACTCGCCCAGATTCCACTTAGAACCAGTCAGCGAACGTCAACCCCTCCATTTCCTATTATTACCCTTGGCGGTGTCGCAACTGTGAATCCCGAACCCTTAAGGGAGTTTATCGATGTATTCGGTATCGGTGATGGTGAAGCTCTTTTTCCTGATATTATCTCCGCCGTTTCTACTGCAAAAACTCTAAAAAGTGATAGACAGACCCTTTTCAATCATCTCGATAAAATACAAGGTATCTATGTCCCTTCCTTGTATCCTCTCGTTTCCCGTGGACGTATCTTTACTCCCGATATAAAACCCAATAAAATAAAAAAGCGTATAGTTAAGAACCTTTCTGGATTAATATCTCAAGATGCAATCATTGCCCCTTTGACAAATGTTGTATTCAATCGCTTCAACGTAGAAATCGCAAGAGGTTGTCCCCAAAACTGTCGTTTCTGCCAGGCAAAATCCTATTACTCCCCCTATCGAACCCGGCCCGTTCATGAGAATTTGTACCATCTTTTTAAAGGATTGAAAGAAACAGGTTTTGAAACTTTTTCACTTTCCACACTAAGTACCGGGGATTATCCTCAGTTACAACAAATAATAGATATCATCCCCCAAATACTTGAAGTTAGACCCGGTGTTAATTTCTCCCTCTCTTCTCTCCGTCCTTCTACTCTATCCCAGGATATGCTTTCCACAATTGCTATGTACAAACGTACAGGTATTACCATTGTTCCCGAAGCAGGAACACAACGACTCCGAAATGTTATCAATAAAGCCGTTACCGATGAAGAAATCTTTCAAGCTGTCGATCTCGCTTTAAAAAACCGTTGGCAAAAAATCAAACTTTATTTCATGCTCGGACTTCCTACCGAAACCATGGAGGATATCCAGGGTATAATTCGAATGATTTATACCATGATGGATATGTCACGTGCAGCAAAGCAGCGAATTAAGATCAACGCTTCATTCTCTCCTTTTGTTCCCAAACCCCAGACCCCCCTTCAATGGGCACGTGGCGAGAACAGGGAACACATTTACGAAGCCATTCGACTCATTAAAAACGAATTCCGAACCCCGTTGAAGCAAGGTATCCTCGAATTCGATTTTCATCTTGTCGATACAAGTATTGTCGAAATGCTTATTGCAAGAGGAGATTATCGTGTTGGAGAACTTCTTCTTGCCGCATATCAAAAAGGTGAAATCTTTTCCGCTTGGGATAGTGAATTTCATTTCCCCGTATGGGCTCAAATGATTACAGGAACCCCTTTAGAAATCTTCCTCCATGAGTTTTCAGTCGAAGAACCCCTACCCTGGGATTACCTCCAGGTAAATCATACCACTTCCTATTTGAAAGAAGAATACCGGAAAGCCCTTTCAGCAGAACCCACCACTCCCTGTAGCCCACAGCAGTGCCCTCAATGCGGTGGATGTCTATACCCGATTGTACATCATTCATCATCCCACCAGGAACCTCTTCCTCAATCCAATCACCAATCAAATGACCCCCTCCAGCA